>NZ_JBTNDR010000009.1:0-122112 GCF_054510895.1 Arthrobacter sp. HLT1-20
CAAGGCCGTCAAGACGGCAGAAAGTGGTCAGGTCAGGGCTGTGGAAGGTAGCGTTGTTCACGAGGGCCTTGTGGAAGAGGGATCAGATCTAGACAATCCGATTCTCTCCCAAGGCCCTCACCTTGTTTCGGACCAACTCAACGAACTTCAGCTCACCATGCCGCGGAGCCCACTACACCCTCAATCCGGAAGAGCCGGTTATGCTGCCAATCACCAGAACACTGCCGATTTTGGGCACAGTAAACGTCATGGGGGTCCTTTTGTGTTGAAAAATGGGGTGTGGAAGTCCGCGGTTTAGGCTAGTGAATCGCTGGTGCCGAACAGGATTTGCGGACGGTCAGCTTCACCGGCAGCACCATGTGCCGAAACACCCGCCGTTCACCTTCATCTGCTTCTTCGATCCGAGCCAGGAGAAGGTCAGCCGCGGCATGGCCTTCGGCGATGGCCGGACGTGAAATCACGGTGACTGGTGCAGGCAGCAGTTCAGCAAGGTCGAAATCGTCAAAGCAAAGAAAGGAAAGGTTCTCTGGAATGGAGACACCGGCCGCATGGAAGGCCAGCAGGGCTCCTTGGGCCATCGTATTGTTGCCGACGAACACTGCCGTAATGCCTGTGTCAGCATCCATTAGTTCACACGCGGCCTGGTGCCCAAATGCCCTCGTGAACTCACCGATCTTGGTGTCCTCCCCCTTGACGTCAACACCAGCTGCGGAGAGAACGTCCAGGAACTCTGTGTGCCTGACTTGGCCGGGGAGTGTTTCCTGCCGACCGCTGATGATGCCAATCCGGCGGTGCCCCAGCGATAGGAGGTGCTCGGCCGCCATTCGGGCACCGCCAGCGTTGTCAACATGAACCAAATCGAACTCCGGGTTCTCACCCACGGTCCGGTCGATGAGAACGACTGGTTTGCCCAGTTCCGCCAGCATACGGCGGGTGCGCTCGCTCGCCTCGGCCGGCACAATGGCCACAGCGTCAACGGCATCGATGAGGCCGCCCAAAACATCAGATTCGGCAGTGAATTGTTCGTCACTGCTGGCCACAATGATCCGGAAGCCCTTGGTCATGACACGTTCCTCGATGCCACGAACCAACGTGGCGAAATACGGGTTGGAGATGTCCGGCACAATCACGGCAATGGTGTGGTGCCGCCCCAGTCGAAGTCCGCGGGCACTGGCGTTGGGGCGGTAGCCCAGTTCGCCGATGGCCCGTTCCACTGCCGCCCGGTTGCGGATGTTCTCGCCCGATAACATGCGGGAGACCGTGGCGATGGAAACGCCTGCGCGTTGCGCAACATCGTGGATGTTTGCCATGGTGCGCGCTCTCCTTTGAGTCGTATGAAGTTTCTTCCCTGCCGGGAATTCCAGGGTTCCGGAACGTTGCGTGAGTAGGATCACGCTCCGCTTGAATTACTGTAAACGTTTTCAGTTTGGATTGCAAGAGGTCGGGTTGACTCATGGAAGACCTCGGCGTAGCCGTATACGTTGCCTGGGATTGCCCCGGCTTTGCTCGACCCGGAGCCAACTGAAGCGGGGGGCGGGCCCAAACGTGATGTTCGAGCTGATTTGCCTCGAGTCTGGAACTGGCCGGATCTGGGAGAAGAACCAAGTCCTGTTGCAAATGTCTAGATCAAGGCGACTGTATTCGTGAACCTTTGATCGTCGGGCCGGAATAGGCGTCGCAAATGGTGCGCCCCAACTAATCTTGCGCAGCATCACCGGCCGGAGTGATAGAAGCCGGCGATCCAGAATTGAGGGTGTAGTTTCGGCCCCAGGGTGCTGAAGTCGACGAATGGTCGGGCAACGTTTCCGGTGAGGCAGCGGTCGGGCAGGGGTTCCCGCCACGTCATACAAAACTCATGCTTTTGAAGGCAGAACAGCCACTATTTAGTATCTTGCATTGTTGCAATAGCGCCATGTAAAAAAAGTTCAAAAGGGCCTATCGGCGGCTCTGAATGGCTCGTTGACCAGCTAGCGGGGTCCATAAACAGTTGATACCTGCCGATAGGTGCCTGACTTCGAGCATGCTCTGACCTGCAGTAACAATTTTCATTGCTAGTTAAGTAGTGCGATTCTTCTAGCTGTTCAGCCGGACTGTTTCGGTTCGAAAGTCCCCGAGTACTGGGTAGAACCGCGTCGTTGCAGTTTCCTCTGCCAGTGTTGGTGCCGGCCAGGCATGTGCGCGGGCACAGAGGTTGGGGGCGATAAGCGGGGGGAGGGAGAACGTAGAGGAAGTCCCATCTGCTGCTAACTCTGGCGGCGATAACACCAACATCCCGCCCAGCACGTCCACGACAGGTCCCGTGGCGACACCTTACAAACGCGACGGCCGAACCAGTTCCAGCCCATGAGCGGGCGGAAGAGATCATCGACGTCGTGTGTTTGGATGCGGCTGTCACCAGTGCTCGGGACATCAGCCATTCCATGCTGGCGGGGCAAAATCACCCCTGGCACTGTGGTCAACTGGGTTGACTTCTGCCCCTCAAGAGTCTGGTTGCTCAGCTTGCCCTTGTTTGTCGGCGGGCACGCTGAGCGACCGGGTCCGCACGGACATCTCCCAACGCGGCGTTGAGTAGCTGAAACACAGTATCAATTCGGCATCGAAACTACGGTCCAGCGCGCAGGGTCTTCTATCGATTTTGCCTGGCCAGTCCAGCACGCATTTGTGTTCGCAGTTTAGTTCGCCAAAACGATCGCATTTCATTTCGTCGACTCACCAACTGCAGCCTGGCCGACCTGAGGGTGCGGTGTCTCGGCTGGGCCGTGGGGGGCCGGGGGTTGCCTGCCACCTGACGATTAGGCGGGTTCCTGCTGGGTGGTGCAGTGGATGCCGCCTCCGCCGGCGGCAATTCCGTCAATGTTGATCTGCACGACCTCGCGGTCGGGAAACAACCGTTGCAGGGTGTCCCGGGTCGACGGGTCCGTGGTGGGGTCACCGAACTCGGGAGCGATGACAGCACCATTGCAGACATAAAAATTGATGTAGCCGGCGGCGAAGTCGTCATTGGCGAAGGTCTCACGCACTTTGGATGGGCCTTCGAGTACCTCAACTTTCAAGGGGCGGCCATGCAGGTCCGTGGCTTGATGCAGGATGTCGAGGTGGCGGTGGGTGACGCCGTAGTCGAAAGAGTCCGGATCATTGTCCAGGCCCGCGACAACCACACCGGGACGGGCGAAGCGGGCGTAGAAGTCGGTGTGTCCGTCTGTGATGTCTTTCCCTGCGATGCCCGGCAGCCAGATCACCTTCTCGATGCCGAGCAGGTGGGCCAGTTCCTCTTCGACGTCCCGTTTCGACCACTTCGGGTTGCGGTTGTTGTTAAGCACGCAGCTTTCGGTGATGATCGCCGTGCCCTCCCCATCAACCTCGAGGCCACCGCCCTCCAGCACGAGGTCGGTGCGTAGCCGTTCCACACCGGCACGCTCCGTGACGAGCCGGGCGATTTTGGCATCACGGCGGTGCTCCTGCTTCCCGCCCCAGCCATTGAAGTTGAAATCGACGCCGGCCCGCCCGCCGCTGCTCTTCACGAACACGGGGCCGGTGTCACGCATCCACAGGTCATCGATCTCCGCGGGAACCAGCTCGACGTTCGTGCCACCAACTAGGCTCTTCGCAAGGTCCATCTCGCTGGGGCGGACCAGCATCGTCACGGGTTCGAATCGGGCAATGGTGGTGGCGATGGTGGCGAGGTTGCGTTGCACCTCAGGGACAAGCTTCGCGCCCCAGATATGTTCGCTGGCACCGAACGTCATCCACGTTCGTGCATGCGGCTGACCTTCCTCGGGCATCATCCATTTCCTCCCGTCCTCAGGTGAACCACTCGAACCACCAGGGCCGGATGGCGGGTTCGATTCAGTGCAGCCCGCCATCAACAAAGCACTGATGGCGGCCAGTGAAGTCTGCACGAATGTACGTCGCTGCATGTCATGTTCTCTTCTGTTGGGGCAGGATAATTCCGACCCGGTCCAATGCGCGAGGTTCTTCGCTCGCACCCGATGTCAGGAGCCAAATCCGGCTTCAAGCCCGACGCTGGATGACGACTAGGCTACTGCGATTCAACAAGCATACCTGACTAAATAATCAGTCAGAACATATGAGAAACATATGAGGCGTGGGCGGACAGTCGTTCGGCGCCCTGCTGCACACGAACATCCTGGATCGGCATCGAAGCGCCACTCGACCAAGGCTGCGACTGACGCTTGCACTCGGAATCCAGTGGGCATGGTCATATGAAACGCCGCCACTGCTGTCTTGTCCAGCTAGTCTCGATTAAGTTTGAGGCAAAAGCTACCCGCCCCACAGTCGTTCAGCGGCACTAAACCCCGAGTGTCCAGCAAACAGGGCGGTCCCACGTCCGCCGAAAACGCCAAGGGGATCACCACCGTTGGATGGCAACATCCAGTTTTGCCGGCAGCGGAGGCATCGGGCCATTTTGTCGGGGTCGGCATGCTCGCCGGGATGGTTCTGCTCATCATTGCCCGCTGCAGGGTGTTGAACAACAAGGTTGATGAAGACACCGTTGTCGTGTACTGCCGTCGCACCCCCTATTCCGTTCTGTAACCTAGCTGCTGTTGTTGGACAGCCAGTTGATCAATTCGTTGATCGAATTGATCCCAGCCGAGTCGCTCGCGCTGGGGGCGACCCGGCTCCCGTTCCGCCGCAGAAATCTCCGGCAGATCGGCAGCTTAACGCCGGCCTTGGCGCGCCCTTAGGGTCAGGATTCCTTCTTCTGCAGGGAGGTCGAGGGGGGCCTTTAAAGGCTGCGCAGTCCCTTCAGTGCCGGCGAACGTGTTCATGTATTCCGCCTTCGATCAAAGATTGAGGGAACACCCGGATGTCGTGTTCGAGCCTGATTTCTATGACACTGCGGTCTTGAAGTTGCGTCCTTCAAGACCGCAGCTGCATACTGCAACGACAGGAACTGGGGCTGAACGTATGAGCGGACCTCGTTTACGCTTCTGGGCTACACATTTCGCCCACGGGCCGCGCTGGGCCACAAGGGATTATTGTCCTTGTGTTCCTGCTGGCCATCAGTCCACGGGCATTGAGAAGGAATTGCTTGATAGCCATACCCTCTCAGGCGGGTTGGGTGAGTGCTGCGTAGCTGTCGGGGCGGCGTGTTGCCAGGAGGGGGAATAGCTCGAGCCAGTCGCGGCGCTGATCGAGGTCGAGATCGGCGATGAGGACGGCGTCACGGTCCCGTGGTGCGGAGACAAGGACGCGCCCATACGGGTCGGAGATGAATGATGATCCGTAGAAGGTGATTAGCCCTTCGCTTCCCCACCTGTTGGGAACGACCATGAACGTGCCGTTGGTGATGCCGTGGCCCACAATGACGTGCTGCCACAGGGGCTGGGTGTCGAAGTCTGGGTGATCCGGCTCCGAACCGATCGCCGTCGGATAGGCCAGGATCTCGGCGCCTCCGAGGGAATAGGCGCGGGCCACTTCGGGGAACCACTGGTCCCAGCACGTGGGCAGGCCCAGCTTTGCGGCACTGCCTTGGGCGTCGGTGAAGTCGATGACGGGGTAGGGGTTGGCCGCGGCTGGCCCGGGACGAAAGTAGTTATCTTCGTAGTATCCGGCAGTCTTGGGAATGTGGAGTTTCCGTGTCCTGGCCAGGAGTGCTGCGTCGGGGGCGACCAGGATGGCAGTGTTGTAGCCGAGCCCGTCCGGGCCGCTGGTTTTTTCGAACAGCGAGGCATGGACGGTAATCCCTGTTTCTGCGGCGGCTTTCGCAGCGAAAAGGTGGGTGGGTCCGCCTGGAATCTGTTCGGCGAGGGCATCGGCGTCGCCCGCTGGCCTTTCATCGGCCATGTAGCGTGAGAGCGTGAGTTCCTGAAGGAAGACAATTCTGGCCCCGGCGTTGGCGGCCGTGCGGATGCCGTCCAACAGGATGGCTTCGTGCTCGACCGGATCTGCGTGCCAGCGAGTCTGCACGGCTGCCACGCGCAGGGGGGCCCGGTTGCTTGGATCAACTCGTGCGGGCGAAGGGAGTTGCTGGGCGGTAATGAGTTCCATCGTTTGTCCTTTTGGGTAGGTGTTTTCGCAGGGGGAGAAGCTGTGGTTCGTGGATCAATGACGCATATGACCTTCTGCTTTGCTCATTTCGAACTCACGAGTCAGGTCCTTTGTCCGGTACAGGATGAGGTAGGCGATGGCGGCGACCGGCAGGCCGACAAAGACGGAGTAGTCAACGGACCCGGCGGCGGCGGCGATGAAGCCAACGAACGGCCCTGTGACCATGAACGGGACCATCGCCAGCAAGGCGATGATGTACGCGCCGATTCCCCGCCAGCCCCAGCGGCCGTAGATACCGTTCGGGTTGAAGATTTCCGCTACGACGTACTGGCCCTTTCGTACGAAGAAGTAGTCAACGAGGTTGATTGCGGTCCAGGGCGTGAACAGGTAGGCAAGGAAGATCAGGACGTTGCTGAAGAATGAGTTGAAGTTCTCGATCCCGACAAATTGGCTGATGGTGAAAACTATGGTGCCCATCACCAGGATCGCGACGACACGGATGGTCCGTGTCGGGCGGATGTGTGTGAAGGAGTCAACGATGGAGATCAAGGCCAGGCTTCCGCCGTACTGGTTGATGACCATGATGGACAGGACGCCGATGAACAGAACGGCGATGCCAATATGTCCGAAGCCGGGGAAGAACCTGTCTCCGAGGGCAATGAAAGCCTTAATGGGATCTTCGCCGGGCGAAACGGCGGCCACAATGGATCCGAGGACGAAGACCCAGACGGAGGAAATCACGCTGGGCGCATACGTCCACCAGAAGGCCGCTTTGACGCCGACGTTCGCGGGCAGGTAGCGCGAGTAGTCGGACACGTAGGGAGCCCAGCCCAGCTGGAATCCGGCAACGATGACGAAGACGGTCATGAACGGTGCCAGCTGGAATGGCCCCGGTTCCCACGCCCCTGCCGGGAGTGCATTTGAGCTCAGGGCAATGACGGTGAAGACCACCAGGATGCCAATCATGGGCCAGGTCAGCCATTTGTTTATACGGTGGATGACCTTATAGCCGTAGATGGCCATCACTGCCGCGATGACAGTGGCAATGAGATATCCCACTGTTGCATTGATGCCCGTTATCTGCTCAGCGGCGCCTCCCGAGAGCAGTGCGTCCGAGGTGTTGTACGCAACATAGTTGATGAAGGCAAAGACGAGCACCGTCACTGCCGCGCCCAGATAGCCGAACTGTGGATGGGACTGCACCAGTTGCGGCAGGCCAAGTTGCGGGCCCTGGGCAGAGTGAAGGGCCATAAACAACGTGCCGAACAGCGAGCCGAGCACCGTCGCAACCGCCGTCCAGAACAGTGACGCCCCAATGGACAATGTCGCAACGCCCGTGGCGATACCAACGAGATTGACGCTGCTGGCAAACCAGATCGGGCCAAGATCGCTGACCCGCCCGAAACGCTCCGAATGCGTCACGAAGTCTATGGAACGGCTCTCGATCTTAGAACCAGACCGGGGTGCCGCGGTTTCAGCCGATTGCAACGAATCTTCGATTGCCATGTGAGGAACCTCTCAAGAATTTGCGGGAACGATTCTGCAATAGTGTCAGTGCGGGAACGATTCGGCAATAGTTTTTGTTAAACTTCTCGCGCGGCCATGGCTCCTCCACGGGGTCGTCCGAGGCTGCTAGAGTCCAGAGTATGCAACCGCGATCCTCCGTCACTATCCTCGACATTGCGCGGGAAGCAAAGGTGTCCCGCACCACTGTTTCGGCTGCCTTGAGTAGTACGGGCCGGGTTTCAATGGCTACAAGGGACCGTGTACGTGCCGTGGCCACGGAACTTGGCTATGCGCCGAATCACGCCGCTAGAAACCTGCGCCGGAGCCGAACCGGGGCCATTGGTCTTCACCTGCCCGACCAGGTGACCGGTCTCGCGTACTACATGGAATTCACCTTCGGGGTGGTGGACAGGGCCAACCGTGATGATGTCGCTGTCGTACTATCGTCATCGGCCCATTCTTCGGTGCTTGCGGCAAAGATTACGGACGGAATAGTCGCTGTGGACCTCATTGATGGCGACACCCTTGTCGACGGTCTGACATCCCGAGGGATCCCCCTGGTGACCGGTGAGCATGGGAAACAGGCGGTCGGCAGCAATGCCGGAACCATTTGGTCTGACCACCACGCCAGTATGTGCGAACTGCTAGACCATTTGCACAGCCAGGGCAGCAGACGCCCGGCGTTCCTTGGCCCGGGCCAAACCACCGACTGGGGCCGCTCGCTACACCGTGGCTATGAAGACTGGTGTTCAAAAAATGCTGTGCAACCAAATGCCGCCGATCTAGCTTTCAACGCAACCGCGTCGGAAGTCCGGGAGGAATCGCTGCGACTGTTGCGCACTGATCCGCGTCCGGATGCCATAATATGCGCGCCGGATGGTTCGGCCATCGGCGTACTCACCGCCGCTGCCGCGTGCAGCCTCACACCCGGCGTCGACCTTCTCATCGCGTCCTGCGTCGACAGCCCTGTGATGCAGATGGCCAACCCGCCGATCACTGCCATCGAACTCGATCCGCGCGGAATGGGCTGGCGCTGCGCTGATATGGTCCTACGACTCATCCAGGAGTCTGGAGCCGGACCTTTGGAAGAAAAACATCCGACAACACTGAAGATTAGGGCGTCGTCGGGCCCCCTTCGAATCATTCGGTAGACGGGTTTGACTTCACGCCCAGTACGGCCTGCTGGGGGATTTCATCCTGAATCAGGCCAGCCGAACAGTACAGGTCAAGACTTTCAAGCAGCCGAGAAGCCGAGCGATCCAAGCTAGTGGAGGAACCTTGCCTTGGGGCTTAGATTTGTTGGACGCGAGGCGCGAATCTTTGCGGGCTCAAAGGGGCACCAACGCCGACACTGACCACTGTTCTCCCCTCGGAAGCACCCATGCAGTTCCCCGCAGTTGCTTCGCATTGGGGCACCCAATTTTCCGACAGCGTGCCCTGGTCTAAGTAACAGGAAGCATGAAACCCTCGATGAGTTTGTCCGATCTCGACGAACGTCTTGTCATGTTCCTCCCCGGTCGCGGGCCCTTTTGCCCGGCCGTGAACTGTTCGTGATGATCCCCACGGCACATGTGCACCCAGTTCTCCGGCATTCGAGTTGTTGAGGCCGATATCGGCACAAGGTGAGGCGATCAGCCACCTCGAGGAAGTCGACTATCCGTTGGCACTGGCCGTGGCCTTGCCGACCGCTTGAGCCGTCCAGTCCACAATATGCAGAAGGCCGCTGGAGAACGATTTAGAAAGGGGAAAATTCACCTTCCTCCGATGGTATCCACTAGTCTGAAATGGTGAATGATCGCAGAACACAACTCCTTGACGCAACATGCCGGGTTATTGCCCGGGACGGCATCCGCGGCCTTCGGATTGAGAACGTCGCGGCGGAGGCCAGCGCCTCCACGGCGCTGATCTATTACTACTTTGGCGACCGGGCCGGCCTGCTGACCCATGCGATGGAGCACATCAACAACCGGGCCGAGACATACGCCCATGCCGACGAAGGTGGTACGGGCAGGGAACGGCTGGCCTTGCAACTGCTCGGGGAGTTCCAAAATGACCCAGCCGTCCAGGAGAATTCCGCTGTGTGGGGCGAGGTGCGCGGTGCTGCAGTGTTCGATGATGGACTCCGCCCCGTGGTGACAGTGGCCACCGATAACTGGATTATCGACCTGGCCGCCCTGGTCGTGGAAGGACAGCGGGACGGCAGCATCGCCAAAACGGTGGAGGCCGAGGCTCTCGCTGTACGGATGAGCGCATTGGTCGAAGGGTTGAGCAACCGTTGGCTGGCCCGGTTGATGACCACCGAGGAAGCGCGCTCTCATATCGCCGCGGCACTGGACAATGAGCTTGCCACCGTACACACCGCAGGTCACGCCGCCGCCCAACCCTTGGGATAGCACCCGTCCCGCCAGACCCCGGTACCGGCCACGGCACATACCCCGACCCCAGTTTCCCTCCGGAATCTCCCCGGACCCCCATAGTCGGTCCGCTCTATCCACACACCTGCCCTCGAGGGATTTCTTTCGCCTAAGACCTTGACTAATTTTTTAGTCAGGAGCATGATTGCTCCTATGACTGTTCAATCACATAAAAAGAAGCCAGCCCTTGCCGACGGTCCGACGACGTGGCGGATGCCGGCCGAGTGGGCACCCCACGAGCGGTGCCTGATGGCATGGCCCACCCGGGCTAGCCTGTGGGGCCCCTATTTCGAGGAAGCCAAGGCTGAATATGCCGCGACAGCAAATGCGATCGGCCGGTTTGAACCGGTCCTCATGGTCGTCAACCCGGGGCAGGGCGATGAGGCCAGGGCCGCCTGCAGCGCCGAGGTGGACATTGTGGAATTGGCCATCGACGATTCGTGGCTGCGTGACTCGGGGCCGCAGATCCTGCTCGACGGGTCCGGGCGCCGCGCCGCCGTCGACTTCGGCTTCAACTCCTGGGGAAACCGTTTCCTGCCGTACGACCAGGATGCCACCATCAGCCGCCGCGTTCTCGAGGTCCTGGGGATCGACCGCAACCCCTCGGAGATGATCCTTGAGGGCGGTGCCATCACCGTCGATGGAGAGGGCACCCTGATCACCACCGAACAATGCCTGCTCAACGCGAACCGCAACCCGTCGATGTCGCGGGAGCAGATCGAGAACGAGCTCAAGGCGCGTCTGGGCGTGAGGAAAGTGATTTGGCTACCCTACGGCCAATTTGACGACACCCACACTGACGGACATGTCGACGGCGTGTGCACGTTCGTTCGGCCCGGCGTTGTGATCGCCCAGACATGTGAGGACCCGGCCCTGCCCGATTTCGTACGGATGGCGGCGAATCTGAAGGTTCTGCGGGAAAGCACCGACGCCGCAGGCCGGCCGTTGGAGATTCTGCAGCTGCCGCAATTCCCCGTCCATACCCTGCCCGACGGCACGGAAACGATGGTGGCCTACGCCAACTTCTATATTGCCAATGGCGCCGTGATTGTCCCCACCGGCGGGCACGAATTGGATCAATCGGCGCTGGAGACCCTGGCGCAGGCATTCCCCGACCGGGAGATCGTCGGCGTCCCCGGCAATGTTGTCGCGTATGGTGGCGGCGGCGTGCATTGCATCACCCAGCAGATTCCTGCCGCGATCCCCGCCTCCGGGGCCCAGCGATGAGCGCGGACTGCGGCGGGCTCGGGCAGATCATCGACGACGACGGCGAATTTGTCATTGTTACCTCGATCGATTCGCCGATGTCTTCGCCCGCACGGGCCGAGGACGGGACAAGGATCCCGGTGCGGGTTGGTGCGGTGCAGACTTCGTGGCATGCAAATCCCGCCGAGCACCGGGCCGTGCTGGCCGCCGGCGTCCAGCGTGCCGTCGATCGCGGCGCACAGATCGTGTGCCTGCAGGAGCTGACCCTCAGCCCTTATTTTGCAACCGTCCCGGACAATGCTGGGGCGGCCAGCCACAGCGAGGCCATCCCTGGGGGGCCGACGACGTCCTTCGCCCGGCGGCTTGCGGCCCGGCACAACGTCTTCATCCATGCTTCCCTCTATGAACACAGTGACACCGGGCAAGGATTCAACACCGCGATCTTGGTGGCACCGGATGGCACGGTTCTGGCGCGAACCAGAAAATTGCATATCCCCGCGTTTCCCGGCTACCACGAGGACCGGTACTTTGATTCCGGGGACAGCGGGTTCCCGGTAGTTGGTGCCGCCGGTGCCCAGTTCGGCTTCCCGACTTGCTGGGACCAGTGGTTCCCCGAGCTGGCGCGCGTCTACTCGCTCAAGGGCGCCGAGATTCTGGTCTACCCGACAGCAATCGGGAGCGATCCGGATCTGGCAGCCTTCGATACCCAGCCGATGTGGCACCAGATGATCGCCGCCAACGGCTTGGCCAACGCAACGTTCATGATTGCGGTCAATCGTATCGGGCACGAGGACGGGATCACGTTCTACGGCTCTTCCTTCATCTCCGACCCCTACGGGCGCACCATCGTGCAGGCGCCACGGGACCGCGACAGTGTGCTCGTTGCCGATCTTGACCTGGACCAGCGCCGCGATTGGCTCACCTTCGGGCTGCTCGATACCCGGCAACCGGCCAGCTATGGCACTCTGACGGAACAGGCCCCGTTCTCCGCCGTCTAGCCACGCCCCATGTCCGGGCCTTGATCGGTTCCCGGGTCCAAGACCACAGATATGCTCCAGTCCAATTTCTCATAAGGGGTCAATGATGATCACCAAGGTTCGACTTAGGATTACGGCCGTGGCCGCCTGCGCGGGTATCCTGCTGGCAGGATGTTCCGGACGGCCAGAGACTGTCCCAGCCACCAGCAACAGCGCGGATTTTCTTAAACTTCAGGCCACAACACCGGCGGCCTCGGGGTCGGTGGACAAGGCAACCTGGGCGCTCTATCGCGACCCCACCACGATCGATCCGTCCACCGCTTTCGACTACCCGGAGAACACGGTGGTCTCCACCATGTGCGAATCCCTCTTGCGGCAGCAGCCGGACGGGACGATTGCCCCGGGCCTGGCCAGCGAATACCACTACATCTCGCCAACCACCCTCGTGCTGACGTTGCGAGCGGGCGTTCGTTTCTGGGACGGCCAGCCCGTCACTGCGGCGGATGTCGTGTTCAGTCTCCAACGCAACATGGATCCGAAGGGCGGGGGTTTCTACGCCACCGTGCTCAACCGAATCAAATCAGTCACGGCCGACGGGCCCAACACCGTGACCCTGACCCTGAACAGCCCCGACTATTGGCTCCCGGGCGAGCTGGCAGCGATGCCCGGTGTGGTCATTGAGGAAGACTATGCGCGCAGCCAGGGGGCCGACTACGGAACACCGGCCGGCGGTGCCATGTGCACGGGCCCGTACAAGCTGGAGAGCTGGACAGCAGGGGCGGACCTGAAGGTCGTGGCGAACCCGGACTATTGGGATACTTCGCTGAAGCCGCTGACCAAGGAGATTGTCTTCCGCGGCGTTCCCGACGCGGCCACACTCACCACGGGGCTCTCCACCGGAGAAATCGACGGCTCCTGGATCAGCGACACCTCCAACCTGACCCAGCTGCAGCGGACACCCGGTGTTGCCGTCCATCCGGGTCCCTCACTGGAAACGGCCTTCTTCATTCCCGCCAACCTTTCCGGGGTCTTGGGCGACGTGCGTGTTCGGCAGGCGCTGTCCCTGGCTTTTGACCGGCGCAGCTTCATCAACGCCGTTTACGCCGGCAATGCGCTCGCCCCGAAAATGTCCACCAACCCGGGAACGTGGGGGTTCGCCAAGGACACGTTCGCGGCGGCCTGGAACACGGCCCCTGAAATTGGCCAGGATCTGGAAAAGGCCAAGGAGCTCATTGCCCAGGCAGGGGCTGCGGGAAAACCGTTGGTGATCGGCACCTCGACTGGTTTGGCCACGGTGGCCACGGAGGCCAATGCCTGGCTGGCAGCGGCCAATTCCATCGGCCTGAAGGCGAGCCTGTACAACGTCTCGCCACAGAACTACATCAACTTCTTCACCGACCCCAAGGCACGCGAAAACGTTGATGCCTTCAGCACCACCACCTATGGCGATTATGCCGACCCCGCCGCGTTGCTTGCCACGTACGTCCAGCCCGGCGGCAGCCAAAACTACTCCGGGTACAGCAACCCGGCGATCACGGCCTTGCTCGACAAGGCCCGGGCGGAGGCGGACCCGGTCCGTCGGGCGGAGGCGACGATTGAGGCGGACAAGCTGGTCATGGCGGAGCTGCCGTGGATCCCTGTCGCGCACCCCGCCTCGTTTCTGGTGCTCAACCATAAGTTGACCGGTCCGCCCTCCTCCTTCGCCTATATGCAGGCACCCTGGCTGGCCAAGCTCGGGGCCGTGCACTGACATGCGCCGTTTCATCATCCGACGCGGGGCCCTGTTGTTGGCAACGCTGCTCATCGCCAGCATCGTCATCTTTGGGGCCCTCTATCTGGCCCCCGGGGACCCGATCGCTGTATTGACCGGCGGGCGGCAGATCACCCCGGAGGCGCGGGCTCTGCTCAGCGCCCGTTACCACCTGGACGAGCCGTTCCCCTTGCGCTATTGGAACTGGGTGACCTCCGCCCTGCATGGTGACTTCGGCTACTCCATCGCCAGCAGGGAAGACGTGTCGACGCTGATTGCCCAGCGGGCACCGACCACGATCGGGCTGGTGGCGTACACGGCGCTGATCATTGTCGTGGTTGGCATCAGTCTGGGGATCCTCAGCGCCCTAAGGCCGGGTTTCGTGGACACCTCAGTGTTGCTGGTGACCACGGTGCTGGCCGCCCTCCCGTCGTTCGTTGCCGCGCTGATCCTGATGAGCGTCTTCGCGGTGACCCTGGGTTGGTTCCCTGCGCTGGGAGAGGGCGAGGGATTTGCCGATCGGATCGTACATCTCACCCTCCCGGCTATCGCCCTGGCCAGTTCAGCCCTTGCCTTGGTCGCCCGCATTACCCGTGCGGCGGTGCGGGCGGAGTCAAAGCGCGAACACGTCCAAACAGCCATTAGCCGCGGCCTGCCCAAGTCCGCGGTGTTGAGCCGGCACATTCTGCGCAACGCGGCCATTCCTATCACGACCGTGACCGGGCTGAGTATCGCCTCACTCATCGTGCTGGCATCGATCGTGGAACAGGCGTTCAATTTGAAAGGACTGGGATCTACATTGGTCTCCGCCGCACAGAACAAGGACTTCGCCGTGGTGCAAGCAATCGCTTTGATCATGGTCGTGGCGTTTGTCCTCATCAACAGCATCGTCGATTTCCTCTACGCCCTGCTTGACCCGAGGGTCAGCCTTGGAACGGCGGCCACCTGATGGCCCTCGCTACGGGGCGCGTCCCCTCCCCAAGAACAGTGGCCGCACCGGCGGGTGGATGGCGGATGCCGGGCCTGCACGGGGTTGGTTGGCTCGGGTACGCCAGTGCCGCCATCATCGCTCTCGCTGCGGTCATTGCCATTTTTGGGCCGCTGCTTGCGCCGTTTCCGCCGAACCAAAGCGATCTTGGTCGCGCGTTTGTCGGCAGCAGTGCCGCCCACCCGTTGGGGTTCGATTCCCAAGGCCGTGATCTGCTCTCCCGGCTGTTGGTCGGGGCGGGCTCATCGATGATGGGTGCCTTCGTCGTCATAGCCCTCTCCATCACGGCAGGAACGGTCCTGGCTGTTGTCGCCGCCTGGCGGCGTGGCTGGGTCGACAGCATCATCTCCTCTGGCACCGACCTGGTCTTTGCCTTTCCCGGACTGCTGCTGGCCGTGCTGGCTGCGGCCGTGGTGGGACCGAGTCAGTGGTCGGCGGCACTCGCGCTGGCTGTTGCCTACACCCCGTACATTGCCCGTATCATCCGCGGGGCGGCCCTGCGCGAACGCTCCCTGCCCTACATTGAAGCCCTCGAGGTCCAGGGCAGCGCCGCCTGGTTCATCTGCCTGCGACACATCATCCCCAATATTGCACCCATGCTCATCGCCCAGGGCACCATTCTCTTCGGCTGGGCGGCACTGGACCTGGCTGCGGTTTCCTTTCTAGGGCTCGGTGTCCAGCCGCCACAAGCGGATTGGGGTGTCATGGTCTCCGAGGGCCAAACCGGGGTGCTGCAAGGATTCCCCTCAGAATCGATGGCTGCCGGCACGGCACTGGTACTCGTCATCGTCGCCTTCAACATCCTCGGCGAACGACTCAACGACAAACAGGCAAGGGAACTTTCATGAACGGGCCAATAGCACGCACGACACCGGGTCCAAACACTCGGGCCGCTGCGATGTCCAAGCAGCCGCTAATCGCCGTCGAGGGGTTGAATCTGACGCTGGATGTGGCAGGTCAAAAACGGCTGGTGCTCCGCGACGTGTCCCTAACAATCCAGCCTGGAGAAGCGCTGGGACTCGTGGGGGAATCCGGTGCAGGGAAATCCATGACGGCCAAGGCCATCGCCCGCCTGCTGCCGGAGACGGCGGAGGCAACCGGTGCCATCAGGTTTGGCGGACAGGAGTTGCTGGGTTTGCGGGGAGAGGCACTACGGCGTGCCCGCACCGACATGGCTGTCATCTTCCAAGACCCCCGGGCCTACATCAATCCCGTCCGCCGCATCGGGGACTTCCTCACCGAACAACTTCGAACAGTCAACCGCCTCAATCATCACGACGCGACCCACCGGGCCCAGACGATGCTGACCGAGGTGGGCATCACTGACACCGCACGCCGAATGCGCCAATACCCTTCGGACCTTTCCGGCGGAATGCTCCAGCGCGTCATGATCGCCGCGGCGCTGCTGGGAGAACCAAAACTGATCCTGGCGGACGAACCGACCACCGCCCTGGACGTCACCACGCAGTCGGAGGTGATGGCCATCCTCAACGAGCTACGCCACGACACCGGTGTTGCCCTGCTGTTCATCACGCACGATCTGGATCTTGCCGCCGCCGTATGTGATCGCACC
Organism: Arthrobacter sp. HLT1-20; assembly: GCF_054510895.1. Lineage (NCBI taxonomy): Bacteria > Bacillati > Actinomycetota > Actinomycetes > Micrococcales > Micrococcaceae > Arthrobacter > Arthrobacter sp. HLT1-20. Next base: position 16,427 of record NZ_JBTNDR010000009.1, read on the forward strand.
GCCGTCATGTATGCCGGCCAAATCGTGGAGACCCAGCCGTCTCCACGGCTGCACCACCACCCGTTGCATCCGTACACCGCAGCTTTGGCCGCCGCACGCCCCGATCTGGAAAGGCCGCGGCTTCGCCTGGCTGCGATTCCGGGCCGCCCCGTGGGGGCATGGGAAGCCGCGGAAACGTGCGCGTTTGCCCAACGGTGCCCCTACGTCCAAGCCGGCTGCACGGCGTCGGGGCCGGTTCCCCTCGATGGCGGAGACGACCACGCCGTGCGCTGCCTGCGCGCCACGGAACTCGCACACACACTGCAGGAGGTATCAAAATGACGGGCCCAGTGCTGACCGTGGAGAGCCTGAGCAAAACCTTCGGCACCTTTACCGCCGTCGACGACGTCTCCTTCGACCTCGAACCCGGATCCTCACTGGGCATCGTCGGCGAATCAGGCTCCGGAAAATCCACCGTCGCCCGCATGATCCTCGGCCTGGAACAGCCCAGCGCCGGGACGATCACCTGCTGCGGCAACGACCGCTCGCACCCATCGGCCTCTACCCGTGCCCGGCGCGCACGCGCACGCGAAGCGCAGATCGTCTTCCAAGACCCCTACACGAGCCTCGATCCGCGACAGACGGTCCAACAGACCCTCACGGAGGCCGTTCGTCTTCACGTTTCCCGGCAGGAGTTAACCCACACTCACCGGGTGCAGGAACTCGCCGACATGGTCTCACTCGATGCACGGTTGCTCGCCTCCGTCCCGCAACATCTCTCCGGCGGCCAACGACAGCGGGTATCCATTGCACGTGCCCTCGCGGCCAACCCGCGCGTCCTTGTCCTCGACGAAGCCGTCGCGGCCCTCGATGTCTCCATCCAGGCTCAAATTCTGAATCTCCTGGCGGACATCCGCGACACCACGGGGATCTCCTACGTGTTCATTTCACATGATCTCGCCGTTGTCCGCCAGATTACCGAACACAGCATCGTCATGCAGAACGGCCGCGTTGTCGAACGCGGACCAACCGACGATCTGCTCCGCAACCCCCAACACCCCTATACGCGTACACTTCTCGAAAGCGTCCCTAGACCCGGATGGACACCGAGTCGGCGCAGCAGAACCACCGAGAACACCAAGGAGCACACCGCCCATGGACAATAACATCCACTACTACCGACAACCGATGGTTACCGCGATCGGCATCGTCCTCGGTTTCGTCCTAGCATTCGCTGGCAAATGGGCTACCGACCCGGCGACGGCAACGGACACCTCCGACTACTTTGTCGGGCTTGGCATGCTCGCCGGCATAGTTCTGCTCATCATTGCCCTCTACAGGGTATTGAACAACAAGCATGACCAAGACACCGTTGACCTGTACTACCGCCGCACCCTCAAGATGTTCATCGGCGGACTGATCTGTGCGTTTTCCGGCGTCGTACTGGGAATCCTTCAAACAATCTGGAGCCACTAACTCATGAAAACGCTCAATTCCCTTGCCGGTTCGACACGCGCAGCAGCCATGGACACAACCCGAGAGTAACTCCCCGTCGAAGGAAACCGTCGCCCTGTACACAATGCCAGAACGGGCCCAGCCGCACGAAGGCACTTAGCTTGAATGGCCCACAACCGCCAGTACAGAAACGACTACCGCGGCCATTAGCCAAGATGATCCGATGTTTCCTCCGCTCGCAATCCGGGAGATTTTGGCCAGCGCGTTGATCCACCAAGTCTTCAGCGTGGGTGGTTCAGGACCCATGTTTGAGATATTTGAAAACCAGATGTAGTTCACAAGCCCCGGCATTTGGCCTTGAATGTCGGATGTGTGGATGTCTCTGCTTACATGCTGATCGGGATGAATCAAGAGTAAAATTCGAGGCACAGCATTGGTGTCTGACTGGTTTGGCTTAGGGTCGTGCAGCTGTCGGACGGAGTTCCCACCACGTCATACAAAGCTCATACTTTTGAAGACACAACAGCAGCTATTTAGTATCTGCCATTGTTGCAACAGCGCTATGCAGGATCGGGTCAAAAGCTATTATTGGCGGCTCAGAATCGCACCCTGATCAGCTGTGACTGCTCTAAACGCACTCTATTTACTCATGGGGGCTATGTGAGCGGCATGTAGTCATTCGGCTTTCAGCGGTGTCGCCTGTAACTGGGCGGCTGCCTCGCTCGGCAAATATAGGCATATCGGTTGATTACAATGCACCAATAGGCATATGTAGAATGGTTGACTATGGAGTACTGTTGTGTCTATGTTTCAAACTTGGATGACCACCGTGGAAGCTGCCGAAGAGCTAGATGCCACCCTGGCTATGGTCCACAAACTCCTGAACAATGGAAGCCTGCTTGTCGCCGGCCGTGCTGGACGCTCGATCCTTATCGACAGTGCGTCAATCCAGCGGTATAAGAACCGGCGCACCCTGATGGGGCGAAGCTGGAATGCCACGACGGCCTGGGCTGCTCTCAAGATTATCGAAGGCGGAACCCCGCGCTGGATTGACGCGACGGCCCGCTACCGACTCAAGCAGCGCCTCAAAATCATGGACACAGCTGAGCTGGCGGCCGCCGTGGGCACCAAAGACCAGGTGAAGCGCTACCGCATTGCACCCTCCGGCATCCCCCGTGCCGCAGACTACTTCCTGCCTACCGGAACAACGGCACTGAACGATTCAGAAGTTGCGGATCGCTTCGGGCTGGCCGCCGGACGGACCGATGTTCTGGAAGGCTATCTCGACACAGTCAGAGCATCGATGATTGTCAACGGGCTGTCCTTGGTGGAGGACCCTGCCGGGAATATCATCATGCACATCGTCGATGACGGATACGCCTTCGAGGGTCCCTGCACGCCAGATGCTGCCATTGCCGTCGACCTCATGGAATCACTCAACTCCCGGGAGCGGGCCTCCGGCGAAAACATGCTCAAGAACATCCTCACCCAGTGGAAAGAAGCCCATGGCGGTTGAACGCGAAACTTGGACTATTGAGGCACCGGCCGGAGGCTGGACGACGCCTTGGCCGCAGTGCATGGAGTTGGCCGCCGCGATCCCTTCCGAACAGTGGACTCTTGTCGGAGGACTCATGGTTCAGCTGCACGCAACGGCGGCTGGTCTTCCGGTTAGCAGGGCCACCACGGACGTAGACATGGTGCTGCACATCGAGACAGAGGCCACTACTGCTCCCAAGATGCAGCATGCCCTCGGGGCACTGGGCTACGCGATCGAGCAGTCCCTCGACAAAGACGCACCCGCACACCGCTTCCTTCGCGGCAAGCAACAAGTGGATGTCATGATTGCCGACCACACAGCACCACGGAACATCACCAAGATGGCTGGCAGGGAGCCGTTCCAGATCGAGGGCGGCACCCAGGCACTCCGGCGCACGGTAAACGTGGTGGTCACCGGCAACGATGGTGCCCAGACCCAGCTGAGCATCCCCAACCTACACGGCGCACTTGTTCTTAAAGGTGCCGCCTTCATGACGGATTCCCGGGACCGCGGTCGGCACCTGGACGACGCTGCCATGCTGTGCGCATGCATCAAAGACCCCTACGCCATCGTCGAGGCGCGTCGCGGCATGGACAGGAAGAGGTTCAACGCCCTGTTTGGTGCGCTCGAGTCTCCGACGCACCACGGATGGATGCAACTCGAAGAATCGAACCGCCAAGCGGCACAAGACGTGCTTCGAATCCTGGCAACCGCCGACAATATGCCGGTGCTGCCGCCGATCGGCCGTTTGGGCGACCCCGCCTGATGCGGCCTACGAGGCCATCTCGTTTTCGTCGGCCAGCTCGTAAAACTGGTCGCCAATCAGGACTGTCCTGGTAATCGTGGCCAGCGGGTCGGCGGGTTCGACGGCGCCCCGGGCAGGCGCGAGAGCTCGGTAATACCGTCTGCGATCTCCCGTGTGCTCACTCCCAACTCATACTTGATAAGCCCACCACGACGAATCTGCCGACTGTGGTGGGCTCATTTGATGCTACATCGGCACAATCGCGGCGGGGGTTTTGCCTTCTGGCACCGCATTGTTGCCCATCACTGATATGGATGAAAATTTGTAAAGAGGCAAAATCCAAGGCTCTCCATCGCCATCACAAAGCTTAGAAGCTGGCTACTCCATTGCCTCTTCTGTGGTTCGCCGCGTGGAGCGGACGACAACGTGGGTAAGTGCGGCCGGGTTATCACCAAGCGGAAGTCCGCAGGGAGCGCCCGCTCGGTGCCGATGTTGAGTGACTCGCCTATTGCTGAGGTAACGAAGCTCCTAGCTGAGCACCCGCGACTTCGCGCCTTGACGGCCTCGGCCTAGAAATCACTTGGCAGTGTTTGTCCCAGACCGTGCGGTTCTTGCGTGACGGGTGGTTGATCCGGATGAGTGGTGCAAGAAGTGAGGCTCCCAGGGCGTTCCCCGGGATACCGTGACTCGCTGGCTGGGCCATGAACCCTTCGGCTGGCGGCCCACCATTCTGCTGATCAGGCTCCGCCGCTAAAGCTGCCCCGAATGCGGTCATGTGTGGCGCCAAGACATCACGAAAGCAGCCGAACCGCGGGCGAAACTCTCACGCCAAGGACTGCGCAGGGCGATGGAAGGCATCGTGTGCCAACACCTCACCGTCGCACGCGTAGCCGAAGGGCTGGGCGTGAGCTGGAATACAGCGAACAACGCTGTTCTGGCCGAGGGTAAATGGGTGCTGAAGGATGACACGCACCTCTTCAACGGGGTGAAAGTCATTAGTATCGACGAGCAAGTCTGGCGGCACACCCGCCCACGGGGACAAGTACGTCAGCGTCATCATCTTACGGGCTTTTTGGGATGAACCAGGAGTAAAATGACAGGCACGGCATGGGGCGCTGATTGGCGGCACTCGAGGCGGCGCAGCCGTCGGGGGTAGTTCCCGCCAAGTCATACAAAACTCATACTTTTGAAGACACAACGGCGGCTATTTAGTATCTTGCATTGTTGCAATCGCGCCATGCAGGAAAAGGACAAAACGGCCTATTGGCAGTCAGAAACCGAGAACTGGCTTGAGAGCGGGGTTCATAACGTTGATATCCGGTCATAAGGGCCAGGCGCAGAATATGCCTCTGACCTGCAGTGATAGTTTTCCGAGTGAATCGAACCGCAGAATTCCACCCGACTATCCCATGTGGCAATAGCGGTTCGAATCTCAGGGGCTCGGCTCCATGAGGATGCCGCTGTTTTGTCCTTCGATGCATCCGCATGGATGTTTCGAAGTAGGGGCTCGGCGCCGTATCAGGCTGTTCGCCAGTTCGGGGGCCAGTGCGTATCAAACTTGGAATGTTTCCTATTATTCAAAGAGCTAGGGCGGTCTGATCCGTGGATGGGGCCTTTGAGAACGAGTGTGGCATTTGCCAGTTCGCGAAGAGTATTTCGCGAAGATCATCGCTTGTCAGTACCATTATGTCGTTGGGGTCGATGTAGAGGTATCCCCCAGAGAGTCTGAATTTTACTTCGCGCTGGCCGAGGACATTTGAGCGCAGAGTGTCGGGGTCATTAGGGGTGAACTCAGTATCGTCCTCGATAAAGACGCCGCGGCCCTTGGCATGAATGACGACCGCTGCGTGATCGGCAGAAACGTCAGTCGCAAGAACTACCTTGGTAACGGCGGAAGGCACGGATCCGACCGCCGTGGCCAAGTCACCGTAGGTTGTCACGGCGCTTTTGGGGAAGTGTGCCAGGATGGTTTTGACGAGCTCTGCAACCCGCGGGAAGTTCAAGACTCTGGTGACGTCCTTGAGTGAGACGCCTTCGTTGATGGCTATTTCCTTGTACTGGACTTGAAGCGTACGGCCATCTTCAAGCATCGTACGGAGCAGATCGTCGTGCAGTCTGATGATGTGCTGGTACTTGCGGAAGTTGCTGGATTCTTCAGCTATGATGGCACTTTTCCTTTTCGGTCGTTGATGAATTGTAGTTCTTGCTCCAATATAGCGGCACTACTGCTAGAGCTAATAATTTTGATCAAGGATACGCGTCGCAAGCCGATGGAAACACCTTGGGTCCGAAAGTCAACGAAACCCGAGGCGGGCTCCTATGATGTGGCCGCTCCGTGGCGAGAACCTAACAATGCTGTAGCCGCTTGATGTATACGTATGCATCACGGATAATGGTGACATGAATCAAACTAACTCAGGTCCCCGAGCAGAGTTCGCGAATGCCCACCAGCTCATCGATGATGATGGCATATCGGCGATGGAAGAGGTGCGCCGGGCTCTGCGGCTGCCCTCGTTCAGTGACACAGGCGAGGGCATCGAAGCCACAGCTGAGCACTTTGCTGCCTTGTTGGCTCGGGTTTGTCCCGATGCGAGCATTGTTCAGACGGAAGGGTACCCCGTGGTTTTGGGGACTGCTCGTTCGGCAAAGCCAGATGCTGCCACCTTGATTGTGTATGGGCTCTACGACGTGACGCCAACGATGGCGGAGGAGTGGACGGTGGATCCGCTTGCCGCCGAGATCCTGGACGCCAGTGAGATGGGGCTGTTGGCCCATCTGGGTTCGGTTGTGGCCGGCCGGGGTGCAAATAACCATAAAGGGCCAGTTATCGCGGCCATTCTTGCCATTGAGGCTATGCAGCGGGCTGGGGTGGATCTACCGGTCAACTTGATTTTCGTCATCGAGGGGGAGGAGGAGATTGGTAGTCCCAGCCTGCCCGGTTTTGTTGAGAAACACCGGGATTTGCTGATGACGGCCGATGGAATCTGGCTGCCGTGCATGCAGCAGAATTCTGCCGGCGTCATGACAATTCGCCGCGGCTTTAAGGGCTGTGTTTTTGCACAGATTTCCTGTACCGGCGGGGAATGGGGCGGGCCTGCTGACGGGCGGCATATCTGGGCGGGGAATTCTGCGTGGATCGATGCGCCGATGATGCAGCTTGTGCGCGCTCTTGCGACGATGTACGACGACGGGCAGCGTGTCACTATCGATGGGGTTGGGGCAGTAGCGGAGGCGTCCTCGCTTCAGTTCGCCGATGATATTGCCATTGTGGAGTCTGGGTTCCGGGAGAACCCGGTGTGGGCTGCGAACATGCTTGGAAATTTGCATGTTGAGCGGGCCCTGGGAGGAAAGGAAATCGCGGACCATGTGAAGAATTACATGACCGGTGTGAATATGAACATCCAAGGAATCGTTGGCGGCTATCAGGGCCCCACGTATTACTCTTCGCTGCCAGGGTCCGCCAGTGCTCGGGTCGATTTCCGTTTCCCCCCGGGGCTGACGCCGGATGAATTTGTCCTTGCCCTTCGTGGACATCTGGACAGGCGGGGGTTCAACAATGTTGCGATTGATCTTCCACGCGGCTATGAAGGTGCGCCGGCGATGCCCAACAATCATGACGTTTTGCTCAACGCGGGGATTGTCACGGCGGCCCGGTATGGGGTGGAGACGGCGATCTGGCCCATCGCGAACAATTGCTGTCCGGCGTCGCTGTTTACTGCGTTGGGCAAGCAAATCCCCTTCTCGGTGGCCGGACTAGGTCACGGAGACCGGGCCCATGCCGCGGATGAGTACTTCACAGTTGGTTCGGTGGAGAAGCTGATGCACTTTACCGTCGACTATCTTGGCGACTTTGCCGAGGCGATGGCGAGCGAACCCGCGGCGAAGTAGGGCACGTTCTGCAGGACAAGAAAAGGGGTAGCCTCGCGGCTACCCCTTTTCTTGTGTTGCACTACTCAGGATTGGTCCGCCCAATCAGCGAGGCAGTTATCAATCGCAGACTGTGCGTTGAGCACGACCATCGATGCCCCCTGGGCCCAGGCCTGATTTGCTTGGGTTGCGGTGGAGACGATGGCCATCACCGGGGTGCCGGCTGCGGCCGCTGCTGCCCAGACTTGGAGTCTGGCAGTTTCTGCCCTGTCTGTGTCATAACCCAAGGCTGCGGCCAGGTCAGAGGGGCCAACGAAGATCACGTCAACATCGGGAGTTGTGGCGATTCCGGCAGCGTTAGCTACTCCTTCGGCGTCCTCGATCATCGCCACGACCATGGTCCGGTCCGCGGCGTCGGCGGCGTGCCCAGCTGGCGTGTTCTTGCCCCACCTGCCGGCCGGGGTGTAGGTGGCGAAGCCCCGGTTCCCCCGTGGCGGGTAGTGGGCAAGGCGTACAGCAGCATCCGCTTCTGGAGTTGTCCGGACATGCGGCACAATGACGCCTTCGGCTCCGGCGTCGAGCACTCTCAGGGCCAGTGCGGCTTCCCCTTCCCCGATACGCACCAGGGTGGGTAGCCCTGCGGCACGGGCCGCAATGATGTGATCTGCGATGTCTTTCTGATCTGCTATCCCGTGTTCGGTGTCCAGAAAGATGAAGTCGTAGCCATTGGTCCCGGCCATGTCGATCAGCATTGGTGCGGGAACTCGGACTAACAATCCGCGCAGCTTATTCCCGGCAGCCAAACGTGACTTCAACGTTGCTGACATTTGGTGTGCGCTCATCGGGCCACCATGCCCGCCGAGAGATCAATGTCTGCTGCGGTCAGCCCAGGCATGTGGAGCATGGCGACCAGAGCCTGACCTACCTCTTTCTCTTCGACCATCCGGCCCAGAGCTGACCGGGAAACGAAGACTGCTTCGGCGTCGTCATAGGACGCTCCGGTCCGTTCGGCTTCCAGCAGGAGGTTTCGTTCCATGCGGGGTCCTCGAACGGGGCCGGGGGAGAGAGTGTTGACCCGGATATCGTCGCTCCCGACTTCGGCGGCGAGGGTGATGGTGAGCCCGATGACAGCCATTTTCGAGGCACAGTATGGTGTCCTGCCCGCCAACGGCCGTTTGCCGCTGACCGATGCGATGTTCACGATGTCGCCGAAGCCGGCTCGCTTCATGCCGGGCAAAAATGCCTGGCAGACGAGGAAGACGCCGCGCACGTTGGTGGCGAAAACCCGGTCCCACTCCAAAGGGTCAACATCGACAAGGTCTGAGACAGGCCCTGGCACGCCAGCGTTGTTGACCAGGATAGAAATATCCTCATTAGCCAGGATTCGTGCCAGTTCCGCGACCGAGGCGGGGTCGGTGACGTCACAGGTTTCCACCCGGCATTGGGTGTCATCCAGTCCGAGCTCGTTGCAAGCCTGGATTAGTTTGTCCCGGTTTCGGCCAACCATAATGACCCGAACTCCAGCTAATGCTAGCTGCTCGGTCATGGCCTGGCCCAGTCCGTTGCCAGCGCCGGTGACTAGCGCAGTGCGTCCCGTCAGCGAAACTGCCATCGCTACTGCACGGCCAACGACGACGGGGCCCAGGCCAGCTCGGAACCGCTATATTTGCTAGCCCTTACATCCCCGGAACGGGCGTGGCCTTCAAAGGACTCAACACGACTGGCACGGCCGCAGATCTCGCCAAGCAAGGCAGAAGTCTCGGTGTTGGTGACTTCCTGATGGGTGACGGTTTTGAGATATTTACCGACCCACAGGCCCCCGGTGTAGCGGGCAGCACCCTTGGTGGGCAGGACATGGTTGGTGCCGATGACCTTGTCTCCGTAAGAAACGCATGTGCCTTCGCCGAGGAAGAGCGCACCATATTCGTGCATCTTTTCCAACGCTTCGCGCGGATTCTGCGTCAGGACTTCAACATGTTCGGAGGCGAAGGTGTCCGCCAAGGCATAGGCCTGATCCAGTGTGTCAACAACATGAATTTGCCCGTGGTCCCGCCAAGCAGGTTCGGCAAAGTCCTTGGTGGGCATATCAGGCAGGATCAGCTCAATGTGCTCCAGAACTTTGGCGCCAAGTTCTGTGCTGGTCGTGATGAGTACGGCGGGGGAGTCTGGCCCATGCTCAGCCTGGCTCAGCAGGTCCACGGCGACGATGAAGGAGTCAGCGTGTTCGTCGGCGATGACCAGGATTTCGGTGGGGCCGGCGAAGAGGTCGATGCCGACCTCACCGAATAGCTGGCGCTTGGCCTCGGCAACGAAGGCGTTCCCTGGTCCGGCAAGGAGATTGACCCGGGGAATGTTCTCGGTACCGATGGCCAGTGCGGCGACGGCCTGTACGCCACCGAGCAAGTAGATCTCATCCGCCCCTGCCATGTGCGCTGCGGCGATCGTGGCGGCAGGGATCTTTCCTCGAATCGGCGGGGTGCAGGCGGCGACTCGGGGGACTCCGGCAACTTTGGCGGTGATGATGGTCATGTGGGCCGAGGCGGTTAGAGGGTACCGCCCGCCGGGGATGTAGGCCCCTGCCGAGGCTACGGGGAGATGACGATGTCCGAGCCAGACGCCGGGCAGGGTCTCGATCTCGATGTCTTGCATGGAGTCGCGTTGGGCCTGGGCGAAGCGGCGCACCTGGTCTTGGACAAAGGTGATGTCCTCGATGACTTGCTGGGGCAATGAGGCAATGATCTCCTCGATTTGCGTCAGGCTGAGGCGAAAGTCTTCCGGGCTCCAACCGTCGAATTTCTCGGAGTATTCTCGAACGGCGGCATCTCCGCGCGTGCGGATGTCATCGATGACGGTCTCCACGGTGGCGCGAACGGAAGGCTGGCTGCTGCCGGTGTGACCAGTCGGAATGGCGGATTTCAGTACGTGTGACATGGGGTGCTCCAAGGGATTGAAGGGTTAGACGGTGGTCGCTGTTGGGGAAAGGATTATGCCTCGGTGGGCCAGGCTGAGTTCGTCGTAGGTCAGCCATTGCGCGGTGATCTGGCCGTTGTCGAGGTGGTGGTGGCTGATGAGGCTGAACTCCACGGGACCGTCGGGACCATTTCCTTCCATCCGCCATTGGGTGGCTACGCGCAAAGGCAGCGTGTCCGAGGCGGGCTGGGAGTACTGGTCATCGATGTGGGCAGTGAGCGGTCCGAGACGAGCACTGAGCACGTTTGCCCAGTTGGCCACGGCGGTGGCTCCGTCGAGTTGGATGTCCGGGGCAAAACTACTGCGGCACTCAGCTGCATACAGTTCTGCCTCGATACGTCCGTCCAAGGCGCTGGTGAAGGCCCTTTGAACAATGTCGCCCTCGAGGCTGCTGGTGAAACCGAAAGATGGGCGCACCACCTGGGAAACAGTAGGTGTTGGGGTGGCCTGAACAGCATCCTGAAGGGAATAGCCCAGCTGCCGCGCCTGGGCGAAGGGGTTTGCCCCCAGCCATTCCTCAATGATGACCTCACCGCGGACCACGCAGTTGGCGATAGCCGTAAAGGTCACCTTCTTGCCGGTCGCGGGGCCATAAATGGTGCCCCCGACATCTGTCCCGGTCCAGGTCCACCGCATAGAGGTGCGGTAGCCTTCTTCCTCGGACCCGGTCCAGATGGTGTCATCGATGATGCCATGGAAGTCTGGGTAGCTGCGCAGCCGGGCATTGGTGTTGGCGATGACAATTTCGTCACCAATCAAGTCCCCGGAGTCCAAGTGGATGATCGTGTGTTGGGCGTAGTACTTGCGGATCAACTCCGGATCTCTGTGCGGCAGGTTCCAAATGTCGTACGTGATGCGCTCGATGTAGTCAACGGGACCGTCGAAGCCGTAGGGTTTCAGGCCTGGATGCGTGGCGGGGGTCAAGTGGTTCTCCTTAGATTCCAGAGGTTGATGATGTTTGCTGCCGGTGCCGGGCTCTCCAGCGTCAAGAGGTGGCCCTGACCAGAAAGGACATGGAGTTCGGAGTTTGGAATGCCAGCGGCAATGTCTTGATGAACTTCACGGTTGCATAGCTGGTCCATGGACCCCGCTAGCACCAGGGTGCTTGCGCGGATCTGGGGGAGCTCTGGGCGCAGATCTCGTCGGCTGGATTGGATTCCGAGCTGTTCGACAAATGGGGCTTGGCCAATATTCTCGGCCATGGCCCGTGCCGAGTTGAGACGTGCAGTTGTTGCTTGGGATGGAGCAAAAAGCGCAGGTTCCAATACGTTCAGGACTGTCAGGAAAGCACCATTTTGTGTTTGCTTAGCCATGGCATCCCACGCCGTGATTTGTTCGGGGCGAGGGCCCCTCGGTGTCGTGGATATCAAGACTGCAGCGTGAAACGCCTTAGGGCTTTTTATCATTGCGGCCATCGCCACGATTGCGCCCAGCGATAGCCCGATGATCCCTACAGGTCCCTCTTGACTCCGGACCAGAGCCAACAGATTTTCTGCAGCATCCTCCAGGGTCCCGCCGTGGATGTGGGTGTCCAGGTTGGTTCCTCCGAGGTCCAAATAGGGATCCAGGACGGTAAAGATCTCTGCGGTGCACAGCATCCCGGGTAGCCGGATCCACGTGCGAACCTGTTGTTTCCCGGACTCTAGTGCCATGTTCGTGTTTCCTGCTAGTCGTCGATGGTGGAGTAACGGACCACGTTCCACGCGGCAACGTATCCTGCAGCATCGGAGGCATAGCCCTTGTCTTCTGCATGCCGAAGAGTTTCAGCAGGCCATTCGAGTCGGACACGCCCGTCGCCACTATTGACAACCAACATCTGGGCGTCATCGTCCAGGGCCGTGAACGTCCGCCACGCCCCGACCGGGACGGAAATTGTGTCGTAGGGATGGAGTGTAGTTACCACTCGCTCATCGCCTTCGTTGAGGGTAACCAGCCACGTGCCTTTGTATCCCATGAGGACTTGACTGTGATCGTGGCGATGCTGGAGCATGCCTTCGTCCTTGGCTGCCCGCAACCAGGCGAGGTTGAAGTTGTGCGGGTAGTGAATGGGCGGGACTTGGTCCCGGTCTTCGGTCATTCCGTAGCCGATGACCGTGGCCAGTTCGGCACCGCCACCGGGGAGTTCGTTACACAGGAACGGCTGATGGCTCCAATTCAGATCACGTTGGCGAACCACACGCTGCTGCATCTGCTCGGCGGACCAGGTTCGCAGCTTGTCGATCTCTGCCTGTGGCAGTGGCGGGACGACTTCGGCGTTCTTGGGGACAACGTCGCCGGCAACGGTATCAATTAGTTCGTTGTCAAGAGTGAGGAACAAGCCGTGTTTTTCAGCCTCCTTGAGCACGGACGGACCCCAAATAATACCCCCGGTGTTATCGAAGCCGAGGGCGGTGAACAGCCACCCATGTGATCCGCCGATGTTGGTGAATCCGCGGAAGATCCAAGTTGGAACGCTGACGATGTCGCCCTCTTCACAAATGAAGTCGCCATCGCTGCCATCTGCACCCCAGCGCATCTTCCACGTGCCGCTCCAATTCAGGAAGACCTCGGCGGTGAAATGCAAGTGGAGGTTGTTGACGACGCCGTCAGGCATCGCGGCCGCACCGATGTTGAACCCGTGGGGCTCACGGAGATTGACCACCTGCTGTGCGCTTTGAGTCACCCCGGGGCCAATGATCGAGTAGTTTTCCTTGGTGTCGCTGCCGGGGGTCCTGCAGTCAATGAAGGCCTGATTGCAGCTGACGTAGTCACTGCGGCGGATGGTGCGTCGCTGGAGCTCGTTGTCATCAACAAATGGGGAAGCTGTTTCTTGGTTAATATTTATGCTCATAAGTCATGTATACGTATGTATCGCATGCATGTCAAGGGTCTTTCTGAAAACGAAAACTCTAAGAGTCGTTGCTGAGCGCGTGTGTGCCACGGAGGACGGGGTGGACGGGGTGGACATGATGGACGGGGGTGTCAGGCAATTTTCCTGTCATCCGATCGACCAGCAGATTCGCTGCATCTTTGGCCATTTCGGGCAGCGGAATGGAGACTGTGCTGAGGTTGCAAATGGACCAGCTGGCGGTGGGAACGTTGTCGACGCCAACAAGGGCAACGTCCTCTGGGACCCGCAGGCCGAGGTCATGGGCAGCATTCAGTGCCCCGATGGCCACCGAATCGCTGACGCAGATGACGGCGCGCGGAGGGTGTTCCTGGGACATAAGTTTGCGCATGCCGGCATCGCCGGAATCGTGGCCAAACCAGCCTCGAACTACATTGTTTTGGCGCAGGGGGATGCCAGCATCGGCCAATGCTTCTCGAACTCCGGCTTCACGGTCGGAGCTTGTCGATGTTTCGACCGGCCCAGCGAGCATTCCGATATCACGGTGACCTACTGCCGTCAGTATTGTGACGGCTACCCGTCCGGCGTCGAAATTGTCCGCCACAACACTGTCTGTATCGATAATTCCGCCTATCCGGTTCAGCATGACCATGGGAATCCCTCGCTGATGAAGTTCAAAGGGAAGTGTGGACTTCTGCCTTGTCGTCGTCAGCAGGACGCCGTCGACCGAGCGGTCCAATAGCGGGGAATAGCCGCTGCTATCGTCGTCGCGTTCAGCGAGAAGCACCATCCGGTAGCCCCGGGCGGCCAGGGCGTCGTGGATCGGCGGCACGATGAGAGGATAAAGGGGGTTGCCTAGGTCGGCAACGATGCCTACGCGCTTGGTGGCCTGGGTGGATAAGGAGCGGCCCAGCTGGCTGGGGACATAGCTGAGTGCTAGCGCCGCCGCTGCTACGCGTTCTCGTGTCTCCGCGGTGACCTTGGGGTCTCCGCGGAGTGCCCTGGAGACGGTGGGTTGGGAAACTCCGGCGAGCCGGGCAACATCGCGACTGGTGGAGACCATTGGATTGCTCACTTTCCTTGATATTGACACATCATTGCATTTGCTGCGGCTAGTTCGGAGTGAAGATTGCTGATTGGCAGACTGTTGACAAACAGTGAGCCATAGCACATTGTATTACATACGTATTCATGCCCGTTCGGGCACTAGCCATGAGGTGATGACTTGAACTCTTCCAATTTTGTAGGGCGACGTCCTGTACTACTCGCCGTTGCCGCCGTCGCGGCGGCAGCGCTGACTGGCTGCGGGGCAGGCAGTAAGATTCCGGGGACAACAGGTGCTGTGGGCACGTGTTTGGCGCCGGCCCCGGGAAGTCCAACCACAGTCAACGTGTTGGCCTATGGTGCCCCCGGCATGGATCCTTTCTCGAAGGCCATGACGAGTGCTTGCAGTGGCGTCGCAAATCTCACGGTCAACCATTCTCCCGTTGACTTTTCCGCCCAGCTGGAAAAGGCGGCCCTTTCATTATCTCAGCCGCAGGACCGGGCTTCTTACGACATCGTCCAGGTTTACAATACGACTTTGGTGGAATATGCCTCCAAGGGATGGCTTGCCCCGTTGGACGACTGGGTGGCCAAGAATGGGGAGGCCTCCGGCGCCAACGACATTGATCCTGCTCTGCTGGAAAAGATGAAATATGACGGGCACCTATATGCCCTGCCCAATCAGCAGAACGTCCACATCCTGATGTACCGTAAGGACATTCTTGACGGTCTGGGGATCGCGGCGCCGACAACCTACCTGGAACTGTTTGACGCTGCCGACAAGATCAAGTCCGCAGGCAAGTCAGCAACCCCCTTTGTTGCATCATTCAACGCGGACAGCGACATCTCCACAGCGTTCAACAACGCGCTAACCAGTCACGGCGGATCCTGGATCGACGGTGCGGGATTGCCGACTCTGGCGACTCCGGAGGGCGCTGCTGCGATCACTGACCTGCGCAAGCTCAAGACGTACATGTCCAACGACGCCTTGACCCTGAACAACGCGAAGGCCGTTGCTGCACTCCAAAACGGCCAGGCTGCCATGGGCATCATCTATGCCGGACGCGGTGCCACATTGATTGACCCATCCTTGTCGAAGTTCTCGAAGGATTTCGCCTTCGCCCCCGCACCGGCAGCAAAAGCTGGCGGAAAACCGGCAGCCCAATGGACTCAAGACGGATTCGCCGTCGCGAAGAACTCAAAGGTGGACTTCGAAACTCTTGCCGGTGTCATGGCCACCTCCATCGGGGACGCTGCCATGACCAACGGGGCCCCATTTGCTGTTGTTTCAAGGACCAGCAAGATCAACGATCCCGCGCTCCAGGCCAAGTCTCCCTATTGGCAGGCGGCCCTGGACACGTTGAAGGCAGGGGCTGAAACCCTGCCGCTGAAACCGTTCATGCCCACCATCCAGCAAAGCACTAGGCCCTTCGTTGTCGAAGCCGTCAATGGCAGCGGTGACCCGCTAGAAGCTCTGCGCAAGGCCGATGCCGCCGCCACTGCAGCGCTTAAAACGGCCGGCTTCCAAAAGTAGTCTTATCCGCGGCGTGACCGCCACAATAGTTTGAGGAGGTGGGCCCATGAGACAACGCGAATTCTTCATCTTCGTCGGCCCCAGTATTTTGGTCATGACAATGCTCATGATCGGCCCCTTGGTCATCACAATTTTTGACAGTTTCAGAACCGTCACCTATGGCCAAGAAGGTTTTTTTGTGGGGTTGGCCAACTACGCAGGAACGCTTAGCGACCCACGATTCTGGGCGGCCGCCGGATTCACCACTTTATACACCGTTGCCATGACCATTGGCAAGATCGTGGGTGGTTACGTCGTTGGACTCATGCTTAACGCCGTCCGGGCAAGGGCACGTGCGATCTTCCTGGGCCTTTTGCTGGTCCCCTATGTGGTGCCGACAGTGATCGGCGCACTGGTGTTTTCCTGGCTGTTCAACACTACCTTTGGTGGACTCGTCAATGTTCTCCTAGAGCCCTTTGGTATTGCGCCGGACTGGTTCACGGACCCGACAGCTGCAAAAGTTTTGTTGATTTTCCACAGCATCTGGCATGAAGCAGCCTTCGGTATACTCGTCCTTGTGGCGGCCCTGCAGTCTGTTCCACGAGAGCGGATCGAAGCAGCAGCCTTGGACGGCGCTTCCTGGTGGCAGACTCAATGGCTAATCGTCATGCCATCCATTCGGGGATTCATTGGCTTCATAGCCCTCATCTCGATCATGGACGGCTTTAGGGTCTTCGACAGTGTTCGCATGATCACCCCGGCAGCCTCAACGGTCGGCACCGAATCGCTCATGACGTACGTGTACAACGTCGCGTTGGGAGAAACTCAACAACTAGGCCTCGCAAGCGCCATCAACGTCATCACGATCATTATTATTCTGATCTTCCTCGTTCCGTTCATTCGCCAAACATGGCGGGAGATGAAAACAAAGTGACCATGACCCATAAAGCCAGCGCCACCGTGGCTGCGAACCAGCCGATATCGCATCAGAGCAGGCAGTCTAGAATCGGGGCAACTCGAAGGCGCCGTGGATCAATGAGCAACACAACGATTGGCCGGCGCCCACCGTGGCGGACAGCCTTGGCCTACATTGGCCTCAGCGTTGCTGCAACCATGGCTGTTTTTCCGTTCTTCTGGGCCTTTCTAACATCGATCAAGCCTTATACAGATGCTTTCATCTCACCGCCCGTGTGGCAGTTCGTCCCTCAAACGACAGCGTATGAGCAGCTGTGGTATGCCACAGATTTCGCGGCCTTTAGCATCAACACGGTGGTAGTGGGTGTTGCAACCGTCATCATTTCACTCATCGTCGGAGCGCCTGCGGCTTATGCCCTGGCCCGGTTCGATTCACGGATTTCCCTGTGGCTACTGGTGTTGGCTCTGGTGTTCCGGTCATTGCCGCGCTTTGTAGTTGTCTTGCCGTTCTATTCGATCGCGCAAGCGCTGAACCTCTACGACACTCGGATAATGCTGATCATCGCCTTGGTTGCAGTAAACCAGCCCTTCACCATTTGGTTGCTGCGGAATTTCTTTGTTGAGCTTCCTCGAGAGCTGGAGGAGGCAGCCCAGATTGACGGCTGTACCAGGTTTGGTGCATTCCGCAGAGTCATCCTGCCGATCGCAGGACCGGGTCTGGTAACGGCAGGAATCTTCACTTTCTTGCTGGCCATCCAGGAATACTTGATCCCGGTTGTGCTCACGCAACAGCACGCAACCACTCTGTCGGTCTTCATCGCGTCCTTCGGAATTGCCGAAGATACTTCTCTATACCAACTCATCGCAGCAGCCAGTATCCTGTTGGCCCTGCCGATCATCGCCCTAGCATTTTTGGCCCAGCGATTCCTGGTCAGTGGCCTTACCGGCGGAGCCATCAAATAGGGCCAGGTGCAGGCTGAAGCGTAGCTCAGGGACGGTGAACTATTGGGTTTGAGCTGCGACATTGAATTCCCGACATGCGTGACTTCTACTCAATCCCTGCCCAGCCTGACCGGAGGGATCACTCCGCAGACACCTGACCAAAAGTGAACGGCAAATAAATGACGAACCCGGCAAAACCTCACAGTCCGCGACGGACCACTGCCGCACAGCCAACCACTGAGCATGTGCTGACCCTCGATTGTGCCGAATCATCAGGAATCATTCACGCGGTCTCAGGATTCCTACTCGAACGCGGCTGCAATGTTCTCGATGTCAAGCAGTACGGCGACAGTAACAAATCACATTTCTTCCTGCGCATACGTTTCTGCTCACCAGCGCAATCACTTGACGTAAGGGATCTGCGCCGTGACTTTACCTCGCTAGGCGAGGACTGGGGCATGACGTGGCAGATTGAACCAGAAGGGCGCCGGCGCCGGGTGATCGTCATGGTCTCCGGACTGGACCATTGCCTCAACGCGCTGCTCTACCGTGAGCGAACTGGAGACCTCCCCATCGAGATCGCTGGAGTAGTGTCAAACCACCGTGACCACGAAGCCTTGGTTAGTTGGCATGGAATTCCCTTTTTCCATGTCCCAGTATCGCCGGACACCAAAGTCGAAGCCGAGGCCGCCCTCCTACGCATCGTTGACGAACTCGAGGTTGAGCTCGTGATTCTCGCCCGGTATATGCAAATACTCAGCGACAATCTGTCGTCGCGGATGGCCGGACGAATCATCAACATCCATCATTCTTTTCTGCCAAGCTTCAAGGGCGCCAAGCCCTACCACCAGGCCTATGACCGTGGTGTGAAAAGCGTCGGGGCCACGGCACACTACGTCAACGAAGCCCTAGATGAGGGACCCATCATTGCCCAGGAGGTCATTGAGGTAGACCACACTTTCACGCCGAACGATCTGATTGCTGTAGGACGTGATGCGGAATGCGCTGCACTAGTAAAGGCCATCCGCTGGCACTGCGAAGGCAGGATAATACTCCACGGCAACCGAACCGTAATTCTGCGCTAGACTCGCCCAGCAGTTCCGTCTTATACCCCGTTGGCAATGCTTGAAATTGGATTGACGAACGCTGCGCTCTGGAAGGAACCTTTCCGACTAATCCACCTGAAACCTACCGGATTGAAGGAAAAACAACGGCAATATAGTAGCTCTCGTTGTTGCGCCTGTGCCCCAGGAACAAAGGTCAAAAGCCATGAATGGCAGGTGTAAAGCGACCCTCGGGTCTACAGCGGGGGTATAAACGCTGAAAACTGTCAGGAGGTGTTAGGCGCCAAAAATGCCGCTGACCTGCGGCGATAGTTTTTCAGATGCATTGGAGCGGGCAATTTCGACTGACTATCCCATGCGGTAGTATCGGTTCGAATGCCCTGCGGCCCGGTTTGCTGTTGGCGCCTCTTTCTTGGACTCATGTTGTTCTGCTGGGTCTGCCCAAGGTTTGAATGAAAGAGTCAACGAAACCCGGGGCATTCCCAAGTGGTGAATGTCCTCAGGAACCAGGGGAGGCTGCTTGCTCCGACTCAGCACATGAATCATAGGGAAGGGTTCCGATCGGATACCTTGAGATGTGAGGAGGTGCCGTGATGCAGGTTAAACGTGCCCACATGGTGTCAAAGGGCTATATTCGCGCGTGGGCAGATGCAAAAAACATTGTTGACGTGCTCGACCTTCAGGACGGTCGAGGCTTTCCCTCGTCCTTTGTGAATGCCACGGTCGTTAGCTACGGCTACGACACCGAAGTCCTCACTCATGACCTAGAACGTGACTATGGGCGTATCGAAGACAGGGGTATCCCTGCGATCGTAAAACTGCGCAAAGGGCACGTTTTGACGGGCGTAGAACGGGGAGCATTGATCGCCTTCATGGACATGCACCTTGATCGGGGGCGGTACGCGGATCAAGCCAAGAGCCGAGTGCCCGCTGTTCTGTTGAAAATCGATGGACGGATCGAAAATGCCGAGCTGACCGTCGGTGACCGGTTGCTCATGTCACGGTTCCTTCCAGATGCCCTCTGGCTGACATCGCTCGGGCTCGAACAATGGACTTGGCAGGTGAAAGAGATGAGGGGTCTCGCAACTGGAGACGGCGCGGTCCTTCTTTGGCGGCCAACCGACGGCACCGACATCTCCACTGTCTCCTTCCCACTTTCCCCCACCGAACTACTCGTTGTCGGAGAAGACCTCCCTGACGGCGTGGCCATCAATCCACTGGTCGCAGAGAAGAGCAGACGTTGGATCGTCGGAGTTAGGGGATCACTGAATTTTGACTTCGCTTCCCGTATTACGGCTCTGCGGTCTCAGGATTGATCTTGCCGCTCATAAGCCTGACCGATTAACTGACGAGTGAAGGCGTGTGGAATTCGGCGCTCATTGGCGGAACCCGACCCACGCCTGGAGTAGATGCAGCGCCTCATGAGTGCATCCTTCCTTCAACACCCGGAATCCACGCCGACAACTGGCACTGCCTCGAAAGCGGAATCAAGGAGACAACAGCAACAACACCAACCACAGACTGACTACGAACGATGCATACTGCGAGGTGGTTGCCGACCTACATTGTCGTAGCCAATTGATAGGAGGCACCAACCGCGAGCTGGGACTTTCGCGGCAAAGGAATAGCACGGACACAGAGTCCGTGCTATTCCTTGCACACTAGGGTGTGCCACAGGAGACAGTCGCTCTACCAAACTGAGCTACATCCCCGTGATTGTGGAGATGAGGGGACTCGAACCCCCGGCGCACTGTTTTGTGGGCAGTTCGGTCGTGAGCCGGCGGGGAGCTTTCTTCCCTTGCCCTAAATCAAGCGGACGCTCTGCCACATGAGCTACAGAGCCATGAAGTGGCCCCGGAGGGGTTCGAACCCTCGGCCTTCCGTTTAGTGAGCAGTCCAGTCGTGAACCGGCAAAAAACTGTCTTCCTCTACTCCATTACTACCATTCTAACATTAAGTCAAGCCTTTGTCAAATAATCTTCCACGCCCCACCCTCAGCTCCCGCCGCAAGAACTTGGTCAGAAACGACCGTTTTTGACAGGCCCGTCAAGTCTCTTATGGACGTGGCGGGTGGAACGCGGCCGTAAGTGGCTCTCACGTCAGTCGGATTTCATGCCGAGGTAGCGGTAGACGGTGGCTCGGCTGGCCCCGATGATCTTTCCGATGTCGGCTGGCTTCAGGCCCTGGGTTTTCAAGTCGTGGGCCCGCTTGACATTGGGGTGGTTGGCGGAGACTTCCCGTCGGCCTGCTTTGTGGCCGTGGGAGGCGGCGATGGCCATGCCGGCCTTGGTTCGTTCGGATAGTTGGTCGCGTTCGAGCTGGGCGAAGGCGGAGATGATAGTAACCATGGCCTGGGCCATCGCACCGTCCAAGTCATTGCCAGGATCGGTGGCAATGCCATCGCGCAAAGAGCGAAACTTGATGCCGCGCGCCTTGAAGTCGTCGAGGAGTTCGAGCAGGTGCCGGGTGTGGCGTCCGAGCCTGTCCAGCTTCCAGACCACGACTTCATCGCCGTGGCTGAGTCGGTCCAGCATCTTATCCAGCTCGGGCCGATTGGCCGCTGTCCCGCTGACCCCGTGGTCACGGTAGATGCGTTCACACCCTGCGGCTTCCAGCTCCCTGATCTGCAGTTCGGTGTCCTGATCCGCAGTACTGACCCGAGCATACCCAAGACGTGTCACGTGCGCTCTTTCCCTTCGTCCCGTTAAAGGGTGATTCCCTATGATGATGAGAATATTAGGATGAGACACATTGTTGAGACGGCTCTGGGCTCCGATACGCCGCGCCACTAAGAGAAAAGGGAACGACTGACGGTTGTCTTGTTAAAGGTTCCATTGTTGAGACGCATTGCCCGACCGGTCTGGGCCCAGGTTTGGACCATCCCTGTACGAACAATGACCCGAGTGGGACATTGCCCCGACACCCTTGTCGGTATCTGGGCCGTGGCGACATCTTTGGTCAGGGAAGGGTCAGCCGACTGAGAACGTTATGGCTTGAGGTGCCATCCCCGCGACCACCTCCTGGATTGGTGTTACCCGCACCGCGAGAGCTCCTCCGGGTCCGCACGGTGAGCCTGGCAATGGTGCTGGCGGGTCCACCCAAGCGTCCGGGATCTTGCGGGTAGTCGGGCTGTCAGTGTCGCCGTTGACGTCGTATGGCTGGACACGACGTAATGCCAGGCTGACCTGGAGCCCTCCGCCCACCGGCACCATCATCCCGGGAGCGCTGCGAGGATCCCACCATAGGTGAGCGGTCGCGAGCGGGTCGTCGAGCACCGTTGTCGGGACACCGAGGTGCTCGGACCAGAGCCGCGCCCGGACCCGCGCTGCGAACGGTCGCCCGGCGGCATCAAGGTCCCCGACGGTCGCGGCGACCACCTCGGCGTCGGACTCCCATCCGCGGCGGTTGCAGTTCGCTGACCCGATGAGGGAGATTTCGTCGTCGACCATCATCGTCTTGGCATGCACGTACGTGTGCGGCCCGAACATACCGGTGATGGGTGAATGCAGCGTGAATACATGAAGCTTGTACCCCAGTGGATCACGACGGATGTGCTCGACGAACCGCTTGCGCCACGCCCATTTGTGCGGCAGTTCCGTGATGGGTGAGTCGGGCATCAGCAGGATGATGAACTCGACACGCGGCAGCGCCTGCCGCAGCGCCTCGGCAGCACACATGCTGACCATGTACTGGTCCTCCCAGTAAATGTAGCGCCGCGCACCCGCTATGGCGGCGAGATAGATCTCCTGCACCGTGCGTGGACGTACATAGCGGACAGGAGATACTGGCGGCGGTGTCGCGCACGAGCGGACCGGACGCACGGGCAAAGCGACGTGCGCGTTGAACGTCTCACCGATCCGTACGAATGCCCGGCCAACAGGCGGTGACGCAGCTTGGCATAAGCCCAGCAGCGGGCCCTTCACCCGGTCGTGGGCGACGTGGTCTGTGTTCGCATACCACCGTGTGACGAACGTATCGAGCAGGTCGTCCGCAGCGGGCCCGACGAGTCGGATATGGACATCGTGTTGCGGCGCTCCTCCGCCGCCGCTGGATCCGGATCCGGAGCTTTCGGGGAGCGCACCGCTGGCCGCGACCGCAATCTCTTTGCCCTCGGGCACTGACTCGCGCCGGGCAGCGAGAATCGTACCCGGGCCACTGGGCAAGCTGGGGATGGAGGGGGCAGCGCCGCCCGGGGTTGCGGGCAGGACCGGAGGTGTGAAGATGGGGCAGAGCCGGTCGTCGTTGATGTCGAGTCCACCGCAGAAGCCGATCAATCCCTGAAACCCACCAACCAGCAGCACCTTCTGATGCTGGCTGCCGAACGTGTTGCTCAGCTCGTTGTTGTCGAGGATCGCCGCGCCGCGCGCCAATCGGTTGACGAAATTAACTTCGGCGCTGTTCTGCGCCAGGGGCTGGTCCCACAGCATGACCCGCACCTGAACCCCCGCTGCCGATGCTGCCGCCAGCAGGGTCCTCATGGTCGACGCAGCGACCGTTGGGTTGCGGGTTCCCCCACAGTACGCCGGACCGTCCGGCCGATTTAGCGGCACGTCGAGATCAAGGAACCAGCCGAGCAGGTAGATGAAATGTCCCTCGCCCCGGGCGGTGCGGATGGCATCCAAATAACTCGCGTACGTTTCGGCGCCATCGATGAGCGCTGTCGCCTGATTGCCCGGGCGAACCTGGGGGCCCAATGCCCGCACCCAGCGTGTCACCCGGTCTTCTGGGTTCGGCGGTCGGGGGGTCACCGGCGGGTCGATGGCGGGTATCACCACTGGCCCGGGCGGAGACGATGGGGACCCACCCGCTGGCAGTTCGGAGTCAAGCCGCCGTACCGTCTGCGGTCCGACGACGGGGTCGGCGGGATGGATGCCGCGGTCTCGTTTGTAGCGGGCGACCGCATTTCCAGTGTCAGACCCGAATCGTCCGTCCGCCCCCGATGTCCCTGGTGGGTAGCCGAGGCGACCCAGTGCCTCCTGCACCTTGACCACACCTGTGCCGGTGGACTGGGCTGGCGCCGGGTACGGCGCGGTTCCGCGGGTGCCGAGGCGGATCTGCCCGGCCGCAACTGCGGCCAGCTGGGCATCACCGGTGAACAGAGCCGATTGCAGCGTCGGTGACCCGGTGGCGTCTTCTTGCTGGGGCCGTGTTGCGACCGCGTATCCGTCCAGATCGTCCGTCGCCACGGATCGCACGGGCGCCGGCACCCTACGCAGGATGCACTGGTTCTGCGGCATCAGCCCGCCCAACCCGGTCAACCGTCTCGCCCAATGGTCCGCACGTGTGTGCGGATGGTGGCCGTCCTCAACGACAAGGGTGAAATAGCCAGAATGTGTCCCTTCGAGATCCCACCCAACCCTCTCGGCACGGTCACGCCTCAACACCCTGCCGTCGACGAGTACGCTGACCCGAGCGTGTCCCTCGCCGACCGCCGCGCGGATGAGCAAGTCGCCCGCCCGTAGCACCGGGTCGAGGCGTTCTCCCGGCCCGGTGACGATATCGAGCCAGACGCCGAGGCGATCCCGCACCGCCGTTGCTGAGCCCGTGAGGAAGGCCCCCGCCAGTTCGTGCGCCGTGGTCCCCAGTGCGGTAAGCACTTCCTCAGGGGACACGCCGCCCTCGGGCACACCGCTATCGCGAATGCTCTCATCTATCGAATCTTGCCGTTTCATGATGATCTCCTTTTTATTCAGGACTGAGGCCACCGCCTCGGCGGGGTCGAGATACCCGAAGCCGGCACGGCCCAAATCGGCTCCGGCATACGGACGGGAAGTCCTCGCGAGGACGGATCGCACTTGGTCGCCGTCCAACGGCCCGGCCTGGAGCAGGCACGCGACGAGGCCGGTGACGTGAGGGGCAGCCATACTCGTTCCGCTCATCACTGTGAGCATCCCGGCGGTGCCGGATGCCGGCGCGCTGCGGGCAACGACAGTTCGGGTCCCGGGCGCCAGGCAATCGGGTTTGTCTCGCCCGTCTATGGTTGGTCCGCGGCTGGAGAACGCGGACACTGCGCCATCGGGATCGTGGTGGTTATACGCTCCGACGACGATGGGCTGCCAACCGTTGCAGATTGTTCCAGTTGTTGTCTCTCGCGTCACCCATTCGGTGGCGAAGTGCGCTTGGGCGTATGCAGGACCGGGATCTCGCTCGATCCATGAATCGAACCGGCCGTCCCGCACATCGATCCCATTCAGAACGAGTTCCCATCGCCCTCCCTCACGACTCGGCGCGATTCGCACAAGAATGTGGTTGCGACCGTCGCCGGGATCATCATGGCGTTGCACGACCTGGGCCACGATGACTCCACCGGCCGTCAACGTCGCAAGCCCCTCGCCTCCAAGCCGTGCGACATCGGGCAAGCCACACCGATTCAGAGAGACACCGAGGCGGTCGACGCCGCCATACCAGACCTCAATCTCATGGGGCACAAGCGTGCCTGCGGGCACGACCACGGGCAGGTGTACCTTCTTGCCGGGGGCGACTCGGCCCTGTGCGTGCTTGCGGGCGGTGAAGTAGTTGCCAGCGGACTGGACGACGAGCTGGCCATGGCGCTCCCGAACGAGATTATCCATGGCGCGTTCGAGCAGGCTGGTGCCGTCGTGAGGACCGCCACAGCCGCCGAGGCTAAGGTTGATCACGAACGAGCGACCATCCGCCACCGTCCGGATGAAGTCGAGCGCCTCGGCCAATGCGACGCAGTCACCAAGCCGCTGCGGTCCAGCTGGACCCCATGTAGAGAGCTGGACGAAGACGATGACCGCGTCCGGAGCCATTCCCGGGAGTCCGCCGGGCCATTCCCTACCCGCCGCGATCGAGGTCGTGGCAGTGCCGTGAGATCCCCGGCCAGAGTCCGACGCAAAGGCGTGATAGCCGAGGGCCGACCCCGGATCGGAAGTGCCCAGCGCCCTATCGATCTCGGCGGCGGTGTAAATCCGTCCGTAACCGTATCGATTCAGATGTCCGGGCACTGGACCCGGTTGTTGGTTCCACAGCGCCTCCACAACCGTCGAGCCGTCGCTACTATGTCGAAACGCCGGGTGGGTGAAATCGAGTCCAAAGTCAACCACACCGATGACGACACCCTGCCCGGTGAGTGGCAGTCCATCGAGACCGCGGGCCGCCCGTTCCCGAGTCAGCCCGCCCGCGTAGCAATGACACCGAATCCCGCGGTACGCGCAGCGTCACGACATCACCGAAAACCGCAACCACACGAATCCCGGCTGGAAGCTCATGTGCCGGGCCGAGAAGCCTTGCCAGCACCGCGACCTCGTCCTGACTCGCACCCTCCTCTGTAAGCAGGCGCAACCGGGGATCCATCTATGCTCCTATGGCTGGTCAGCTTGGTTGCGATGTGATGGTTTCAGCCTTCGCGGCGGAGCTGCTCGTCTTTGACGACCTCTCGGGTGGAGTTTCCACGACGGAGAGAATGACGATGTCGCCACTAAAGGCCAGCTCGCCCGCACCCGGGTCTTGCTTCGCCACCTCACCCGGCTTCCCAGGGAGGTCCATGAATTCAACCTCGCATTGGAAACAAGCTGCATCCAAGGCTAATTGAGCGTCGGTGAGAGCAATCCCCGTCACGTCCGGTACGATCAGGCCGGCGTTGACGAGGATGGACACCTTGGCGCCCAGCGACACGAGAGTACCGGCCTCCGGGGAACTGCCGAGGATCGCGTCCGGCGTCGAGTCGGAGAGGACATACTGCTGCTGCCCCACAACCAGCCCATGCGCCTTGAGCATCCCTTCTGCTGCTGTGAGGTCCTCCGCGTCGCTTACGTCGGGTACCGACGCCTCGGTCGGCTTCTTCGGCTTCTTCGGGTCGGTCGGCTTGCTCTCCGTTGCCTCTTTGGCAAGTGTCGTGAGCAGGACGAGGCCCATCGGGGATGCGCCGAGCACACCCCCGAGGATCTCAATCTGGCTGGCGCGAGCCCGGTCCTGGACGTCGCGAGCCAGCGCGGCACCGACCACCAGTCCGATCAGGCTGAAGGCCATCACGGCACCGCCTTACCGCCCAGGCCGCCGGTAAGGGCAAGCAACATGATCATCGTCGTCATCTGGTCACCACCGCCGAACATACCGCCACCCGAATTGGATGATCCAGCAGTCTGGTCAGTGCCAATGGAGCCGACGAGCATCATCGGTACGAGTGCCGACATGAGGGGGTTGCCGCTCCCGAGGGTGCCTGCGAGCATCGGCCCGATGACGACAGCATCTCGCAGTGTGGAGATGTCTTTACGGATGCTCGTCGTCGAACGCCGCGCCTGGGTCACATCGCGGCCGATGCGGCCGACAGTGCGGTTGACCGTCGCGATCGCTGCCGAGTTGGTGCGAACCGACTTGTTGACACTCTCGATGGCCATCTGCAGCTGGGCCTGCGTCACGGGCCGATCAGTTGGTCGAGCCGGTGGCGTGTGGGGGCGAGCGAGCCGGATCCGGGACGGCCGGACCGCCTCGTCGTACCCCTCGTCGTAAGCCTCGTCGTAGGCTTCGTCATACGCTTCGTCGTAGGCCTCGTCGTAGGCCTCGGGTAGCACGGACATGCGATCTTCCTTCCGTCGTTCTCTCGGGTGATAAGCGAGTGATGGTGGAGTCACAATTGCGATTCAACGTGACTCGATACAGTTCAGGTCAAGGACACCGGCTCCCTGGTCGGGTCCCCGTTTGGGGATGATGTCGACCCCGGTGCGGGCATCGCGCCCGCCCGAGATGCCCTGCGGCGTTCCACCGCCGGCGCGACATACCTCGCGAACGCGCTCTCAACGGGCACGCGTCCACCTGAGGACCCTCGGCCGCGACACGTCGGACACCACGTGTCGGTCTCCCCCCAACACGTCGCACACGCACCAAGCGCGTCCGACAGTGCCTCGTTGCGCGCCCGAAGGACGGCGACCTCGTCATAGAGCCTACGCAGGACATCTGCCACCCCTGGATCCTGCCCGGCACCTTCAGGCTGCTCATCCTCTTCAGACACTTCGGCGTCGAGAGCGGTCGCCCCAGAGACGGACACGTTGTCAGCGGCAAGAGCCTCACGCTCACGACGCCTTCGCAGAGCGTCCAAGACCGCCGCGGTCATCGGGTCCTCGGGCCCTTTTGCGAGGAGATCGTCCATCGAAGGGCCCGCCGGAACAGGATCCCCGGCCAACTGAGCGAGCAGGAGCTGCTGCAGCGGGTCAACACCGGGAACGTTAGGTGCGTCCATGGTCGTGCCTCTCTTCATTGGTCAGCCGATCGCGCAGGCATCGGCTCCACACGTTCAGCCGTCATCCCGGTAGTAGGCAGCTTCCATCTCGTCATACATATCGTCGAGCCAAACCTCCTCATACGCCCCCTCCGGGGCAAGTACGGACACGGGCTGCGGCAGCGGAGAAGCCAGCTGCCCGTAAAGCCACTCAGCACGGTCCTCCTCGCTTGCGGTATCGAAACTCTCGTCGACATACGCCTCGAGATAGTCCTCGCCCGCGTAAGGTGACTGTTCCTCCCACTCGGCGGATGCGCGGGAGGCGAGCATGCTTAACAGGTTCGAGATAGCGGCGAGCGGGATCGGGTTCCCGTTCGCCGAAGGCACGGTGGGTGATCCAGCATTCCCCATCAGCATCGACGTGACGCCGCGCTGGACGGTCGGGCTGCCCAATGCATTAACGAGCTGGAAGATCGCACTGTTGGAACGTGCCGCACCCGCCGACCCGGTTGCTTGTTGTGGTGGTACAAATCCAGCTGTCAATCCGCCCGGCTGGGCAGAAGGGCTTCCACCCGGGGCTGACGGCCTGGGCGTTGCTGGGCCACTAGGTCGTGATGGTGCTGATAGGGCACTGCTCAGCCCGCCGACCAATCCGCCGGCCAGGGCACCCCATGGACCGAGCGCGGTGCCGGTCGCGGCGCCCGAGGCGACACCCGGCAATGCCCGGCCGAGGTAGGGTGCCGCTTGCTGGGCAACGCCGTTCACCGCGCGACCGACCCCTGACAGAGCGTTGCTGACGCCGTCGAAGAACCCTTCAGCCATTTCCAGCGTCGTACCGGCACCGAAGATGCCTTCGACGACCTCCTCGATTTGCTCCTGCGACATCCCCTGGTACTCCGGCGCTAAGGAGCGGTGGACGGTGGGATATGAAGCCGCCCAGCTAGACATGACCGAATAAAACGTCGACGGGCCGGCCAGCAATGCGTAAATCGACGGTGGCCAGATCTGGATCATCGCCCGCAACGGTCAGAATGTCCTCACTTAGATCCCATTGTGGGTACCTGTAACGAATTTCTAAACAAGTTGTCATAGTTGCATCCCTATCCCGACGCTCCTGACATTGTCTGCATGCCGGATCTGCAAAGTGTCGCACAGCCTGCGTTACTCGCGCGTTATTGATGGAGGTTGTCTTTTCCGTACTCGGTTGCACGAGTGTCAGCCCGACTGCACCGTTCATTCAGACCATTACGCTCTTGGCATTGTTCCCACAAGCGGAACCGGCAACCGGGGTGGTGGCTCACATCATTGGCCCTGCATCAACTCGATCGGGTCCGACGTTCCGGGCTGTCCGGGCTCAGTCTCCTTCGACAGCAGATCCTCTTCCGCCCACTGGGGACGCAACTTAGAGGCCACCCAATTGAGTGGTGAAGGTATCGACCGTTTTTGACGGGCCGGCCCGTCCAAGCTGGTGTAGTTTTCAGAAGTCGTCTGCACATGCACACGCTCTCACGGAATTCCGGTGTTGTGCAGACGACTCCGATCTGCATAAATACTGACGAATCTCGAATCTTTCCAACTTACCGCAATAGACAACTAGATGAAATTGCGGCCAGAAGTAGTATTCGTGTTGCCGTTGGCGCTAAGCGCTTTGGGGGTTGAGGTTCGGATGTGGCGGTAGATCGTCATTGGTGTGACATCGCAGTTCTCACTCCACCGTCCTTGGTTGGAGGCTTGTGTCTGAGGGGCTGCATTCGTGGCATGCCTAGGATGCCCAGGCATTCGTCTTGGCTAGAAATCCTTGTCGAGTGTGCCGGTTTCGGTTGCCGGTGCGAGGGAGCAGGCGGCGCCGGATGTGTTGGTGACGGAGGAGGTCGGTGTCCATACCATCGCGGCAGCCGTGCTGGAGGTGCGGAGGCTGCCGGTCCCGCTGATGGGGGCTCCTAGCGTCACTGTGACCACGGTTTTGGGGACCCCGGTAATGGTCACCGTGGTGGCCGTCATGGTGGCGTTGAAGGTGATGGTCTTTTTAGTCTTAGCGAAGTTGCCCTTCGTGTTGATTGAGCCAAGGTTCACTGTGCTGCCTGGCCGTTGGATATCCACGGTGTCCCCGCTGCTGCCCGTGCCCAGGCCTTGGAGGTTGCCGTCACGCAGCCGGACCGTCACCGGTAGGGCGGTGCCGGCCCATCCCGGGGTGAGGGATGCCAGATTGATCTGCTGGCTGTAAGTAAAGTTCAAGGTGTCGCCGGCGTCGAACTTGCCCAGGATTCCGGTGCCGTTGGAGGCTTGGATGTCGGCGCCGCGCAGGGGGCTGTTGTCCACGCGTCGCCCCGTCACAAGGGTAGAGATTGTTTCCTTGCCCACACCGTCAGTGAGGACTGCACGGAAGTCGTACATCCCGTCCGCCACGGTCCTCGTGTCCCAATCGCACACGTACGGTGTTGCTGCCCGGGTGCAGCGCGTGGTCCAGGTGTTCGTCCCGGCGGGCGATGACTGGATTTGGACACCGCCCACGCCCGCCGTCGAGTTCGCTGCTGCTGTTAGGGTTGCGCTTCCCGAAAGGTAGGTGCCCGGATCCTCCACCGACACCGATGACAGGGTGTTGTCTACTATCCTGTTGGCGACTGGGGCCGAGGTTGTGCTGTTGCCAGCCGCATCCGTGGTGGTAGCCCGGAAACTGTAGGAGGCGCTGGTCAGGGTTGTGGTGTTGAACCGGCAGGAATAGGGCGACTCCGTGACCGTGCAGAGCGGTGTCCAGGTGCTGGTGCCTGTGCGGGCGTACTGGATCTGCACCTGGTTGATGCCTGAGTGTGCGTCCGCGGCGACGGCGGTGAAGGTGCTGATGCCCCGCAACGGTGAGCCGGGATCGGTCATGGCCACCGTGGGTGCCAAGTTGTCTACGAGCACGTCGGTGATGGTTTCCGAGTAGGTGGAGGTGGCCCCGGAGACGGCAACGGCGCGAAGATCATAGGAATCGTTGGTGAAGGTGCCGGTGGGCCAGGTGCATTGGTAAGGGTCACCCAGGCTCTGGCAAAGCGTGTTCCACCTGTTGGCCCCCGCCACGGAGTATTCCGTCCGAACGGTGTAGGCGGTGCTGCCCGGACTGTACAACGTGGTAGCGAGATTCACGTTGCCACGCACGATCTCGTCGGGGTTGCTCAGAACCACTGCGAAGGTGTTGGCCACCGTGGTTTGGACGGTGGTTGAGGTGGCGGTGAGGCCGGAGTTATCGGTAGCAATGGCCCGCAGGCTGTAACCGCCATCCGGCAAGGCCGGGGTGTTCCACGAGCACGAATAGGGCTCAGCCAGGCGGGCGCACACTGTGGTCCATGCCCCGTTGGGTGGCAGGTATTGAATGGCCACGCTGCGGATACCCGTTTCGGTATCGCCGGCTTCCGCGGTGAGTGTGACACTTGCCCGGACCGTGGTCCCGGGGCTGGTCATGGTGACCGTTGGCGGCGTCCAGTCCGCGGCGGTGCCGAAGGTGTTGCCGGCGTTGGTTGTGGTGGCCGTAAAAGCTGCCAAGGAAAACGATGTGGAGGTTGCCAACACCAAGACGGTCAGGGCCGCCACGATGCCGACGGCGGCACTTGCCTTCCAGCGCCGGGATCGGCCATCGGGTGCCGACGGTCCGCCATCGTCCCCTTCGGCACGGCTGTCTGCGTCATCTGCATTTTCGGAGTCCTTGGAGTGGCGGGCGCCGAACACTGCCACGGCGATGGCGAGCAGCGTCAGCACGCTCCACCACGCCAGCGCGGGGAAGTTTCCGGTGCCCAGCCAGAGCCCGGGGAGCCCCACCCCGGGAATCAGGAGCCTGGCTTGGCCGGTGATCTGCCCGCGCTCCAGCGGGGTGCTATCCACCTCGGCGTTGGCGTCCCCGGCTGTCACAAAGGTGCCATCCGGGTTTTCGGCCACAACCCTGTGCAGCCTCGTCTTTTCCACTCCGCCGGGTTCGGCTTCCGCCGGGCTGGTGAACTCCACAACGCCGCCGACCGGGACCTGATGGGCGGCGTCGAAACCCGCCGCGAGCACAACGTCGCCGGCACTGATGTGCGGTTCCATCGACCCGCTCTGCACCACGGTGCCGTGCCAGCCCAGCAGGGCAGGCAGCACCGCAAACAGGGCAAGGCTCAACAACACGCCCAGATACAGCCGCGAGGCCACAGACGCTAGGAACAGCGCCCAGCCCTCTTCGGACAACAGCGGGCCCCACCAGGAGGGCTCCCGGGCGGACCCGGGTTCCTCCCGGTTCACAGGTTAAAGCTTCCGCAGCCTCCCGGTTACGGCAGTGTGGGGGACTCGTCGGATTGGAGCTCCCACACCAAGTCGAGGCCCACGCGGGCGCCCTGCAAGGCGTTGATCGCGTCCTGACTCATGCCCGTGGTATCGAACCGCCAGGTACCGCGGTAGCTTCGGGTTTCGCCGGGGGTGCCCGCCGTCACCCAGGGGGAGCCGCCGGTGGCGAAATCCCGGTTTGTCGCCGCCAGTGCGGCGAGGGTCATTTCCGGGGTGTTGTTGGTGACAGGTGTGAAGCCGGTGCAGTCATTGAACGAGCCGCCCGTGCCCTGCTCCAGGTCGAAGAAGATCCGATCCTCTAGACCCTTGGCGCTGATCAGGTTCTGCGTGTAGGGACGCACCACTCCCGGAACATCGGAACCGGAGGTGACAACGATGCATTTTTGGCCGGTCTGGCCGGGAACGATGTTCTCCACCGTGAAGGCGGCCGCACCTAGGTCGTCGTCGGTGAGGACGACGTTGCCGGTGCTCCAGGAACTGCCGGAGTTGCGGGTAGAAGCCGTGAAGGCGGCCTGGGATCCTTGCCAGACCATTCCACCGGCAATCAAGACAGCCAGCGGGGCGGCGCCGAACATGGCGATCTTACGGGTACGCGAAGAAGGAGTTTTCATGACTGAGACCTGTCTTGGAACCGAAGTAGTTATTGTACTTGCCCGGTTCGCCAAACGGACCCTCCCAGGTATCCACAAGCCCCCCAAGCGCTGATACTGCCAACTGTACGGCAATGTCAAGTTATTTATTGACTCTAGCTGCCACGTTCACGGCGCACCACCCTGCGACGAGACTCATCTAGAGTGCTCGTGTAATGGGGTGCGTGCCTCATTTGGAAAGTGTTCGCCTGCACAACCCCGAAAACAAGCGGCCCACCGTGCAGACGAATACTGCAAATCACAACCCCAGATTCTGGGACGTTGTGTCCAGTGGAGGACCCCCCCATGCGGGATGCGAATATTCCGTCTGGTGCGGCTTTATAAGAATTTCGAGTCTTCCGTCGTGGAGTCATTGCCAGACTCCCTCCAGGCTTTTCTTAGTTCTTCTAACAGTAAGGCGCCCGCAGAAATGAACGGAGTTCCGCTTTCACGTTCTTGGGGACAGCCTGCCGAAATTCCTCCTGCATCCTTTCTATTTCCTCCTCCAACACTGCCAGGAGTACATAGCTCGCTGCTTCGTCGCGGAGTGTCAATGTGGCTTGATAGGGGATGAATTCCATCGCTATTGTCTAACTTCTTTCTGAAACGTGGTTCACGATGATGTGCGGGTATATTCGTGTGAGCAGCATCAGGGCCACTTTCAGTGACGACGGAAGGCTCTTCAAACACCAAATCGTCGCCATGCCCCACTGTGGATGAGCTTCACTGTCTTCTTCACGGCGCACCCCCTTCCGAGCAGGTGCCGTCGGAGGATCGACCAAGGAAACTAAGAATCTTGCCGGGAAGTTACTACGGTGGGAATTCAGGAGTTTTGTGACTAGAACATGCTAGCGGGACGGATCAGGTCCCAGTATCGAGGCACGCAGACATTGCGGGAATAGATCCGACAGCACAGCGTATTTGACCGGTAGTCGTTGGAAGTGAGACCTCCGGCGAGACCCGGCCAGGCTCAGAGCCTCCGGCCTCTGATAATTAACACGCGGCTTGATTCGCCGGACATAGCTGGTCAGCGATTTCCCGTAACTGTTGGGGCCGAAATGGTTTAGTCAGGTACGCGGCCGCCCCTGAGGCCATGCCCGCCATCTCATCATCGGGCCCGGCACGGCCAGTCAGGAACAGCAGAGGGACTTTGGATACCTCCCGGATCTGGCGTGCGACTTCGTACCCACTCATGTCAGGCAAACCGATATCCAGGGTCACCAGCACAGGATCCAGACCTCCAGCAGCTACAACACCTTCTGAACCCGAAGCAACAGCATGGACTTCGAACCCAGCTCGGGTCAAAATAACGCTGATCAAATCTCGAATATCCCAGTCATCTTCGATAACTAGGCAAACTCCTCGCGAACTCATAGCATCCCCCCGGCGCCGTCAGCCCAAGTCTAAGCCCGATCCCTGCCAATGCCTCCAACCAAGGACGGTGGAGTGAGAACTGCGATGTCACACCAATGACGATCTACCGCCACATCCGAACCTCAACCCCCAAAACGCTGAGCGCCAACGGCAACACGAATACTACAACCGCCGAGTACGAGCGTGAGTCAATCATCAAACGTGCCATTGCCGGAATCGTCGCAGCAAAGGCTGGAGGGACACGGTTCAGTCGACCCCTATCCGAACCAGTTGTCATGGCCGACAACGTCGCGATCGCCAAGGAAGCCCGAGCGAAAGGGCGAACCGTACAGGAAGCAGCACTCCTCGTTGGATGGTCCCGCGCCACCTACTACCGCTATGCTGCCGGCAGGCCCGCGACAACCACCCAACACTCCCGCTACGGGGCCCTTGAGGGCTTATCGTGTAATTTCGTTCCATTACTACCAAGACGCCACCTAGGATACTTTTCGCGTCCCGTGCAATTTCCGGGTTGTCACCTTCACTGCACTTAATCTAGTGAAAGGGAAGCTCAGCACCTTGGTCATAGAGCAATACGCCCTGGGCGGGCGTCATGGTGAACCATTCACCACCTTGGTTGGCGGCGAAGATGATCATTCTTCGGCTCGAGTCCAGGGGATCGCCGTGGGGGTAAGACTCGCCATTGCCACAGGTCTGAGGCATTGAGGAGATCCGGACAGGACCCACCCCGGGATCGCCTTTGAGGATCTTCTCGACGGTGACCAGATGGGTCTGTGCCTTGTACCCGTAGGCGTTGGTCTCCCCGTCCCTGCCCGCCGGCTTTCCAATGAGCACCATGGCAGCGCTATCAAATTGTTCTTGAGGCGTTTCAAAATGGACCCAGTCAACACACGTTTCGGTAGTGCTGCCTGGCAGAATGCTGCAACCGGTTACGAGTAGTGCGGAGGACAAGATGAACGCTTGTGCCAGCACGGCATATCCCCTCATGTCATGAACTTACGCCTACTTGAAAACTCTGTCGAGGAGACTCTTCAAATCGGATTTGCTATGAGCTGCTGGCCTTACCCAACCCCTGACACGTAGGGGTGACGCGTAGACCGTTCCTGCTGCGGGCTGTGGCTACTCATGCCAATGTTCATGGCTCACGTGGAGGAGCTTGGCTGTCGAAGCGAGCTTAGAGGCAGGATTTGTTCACCGAAGCTCCGCGAACAGGACTCGAGTAATGTCGGAATATGATGCTCACTTCTTGCACCGAACATTCGGCTGCGGCATGGATCACTGACGCGGACCTACCATGGCAACAGCTAGTCACCTTCGGCCCATCCAGCTTCCCAGCGTATGCACGGCTGCGGTTCCTCCCTGACCCCCAATACATAGGCCAGAGCGAGGACACTGCTGAAGTCGGTGACGACCGACTCTCAGAAACTGAGCAACTTCGAGTGGTCATGATCGAATTGAGTACTCACAGTCGCACGCCGGACGATTTCTACTTCAGCTTCTGGGACGGTTGTTGGGGCTCTCCCTTTTCAGGCCCCAAGGTGGACGTACCGAATCGCTCATATTTTCTGTTCCGCGGCAATGTGTCCGAACTGGGCGAATGGAACATCGCTGGGCGTAAGAAGCACGCCCTTGGACCAGAAGAGCCCATTCCCGCGCTTATCTGGCCGGCGGATCACGCATGGTGTGTTGCCAACGACGTCGACCCGCATTGGGCTGGCATCGGAGCAAGACTCGAAGCCATTCACCAGTTGATGGCAGACCCTCGCCTGGACGTTGTTTTGGCCGATCCAACCCGGCCCCAGCCAACCTACCGGTAACGGGTCAGCCCGAAGTACCATGAAACAGCTCGGTCTCGGCAATGGCTGTATTCGAGAATCCTCCAGAGACGGATGATTGGAATTCGGAATTCACGCCGTTGACACCGTCCGGTTTGGGTTCCCCTGCGAGCAAGTAGTAGTTGTGCAGTCGAATTCGGACATCCGCGCACTCGTCTTCGGAAAATGACAGATGGCGCATAACTCGACGGCGAAAACTAATAAGTCGAGTGCGGAATCAAAGCTAGTCAAAAGGATGTTCGCATCGTTTTTGATGTGGAGGGGGTATTGATGGAACTTGCACAGTGGACGCCATGGGCGGTTGCCGGTGTCGCAGCGCTTGCACTCGTCTGGAATGCCTATCAGGTCTTGAACCGAAGGGCTGTCGCCTACACGAGAGCCTCCAATTTGCTGGGATTGGCCAAAACACTGAGCGAGTTGGACGTGGCTGCCATGGATAAAACAGAGATTGAGGAAGGGAAGATCCTCCATCAGCGCTCACTGGAGGGCGGGTTTTTCCATACTCAGCTTTATATTGGCCCCGCGATTCCTTGGATGACAAGCCACCGGATATCCACTGTTTTTTTCTCGGGCAGCTTTATCGCCCTATTCACGGCACCCCTCCAACAACCGCTGACGGGATCCTATGACGACGACGTATCGATTCTTGCTTCGCTGCTACCGGGGGTTTTGCTGCTGGCCACATCGGTATTTGTCTACTTCAGGGTTGATAGGAACAAGATGGTGTTGAAGCAACTTAAGGAACCTGCTCATCTCTTCCTTCTCCAGACAGGCGGCGATGATAGGGGCGGGTTCGTGAGTAGGTTTCACACGCTCATGATGTTTGCCGGGGGAACTTCTTCCAATGCAGAAAGGGATGTGTGAGATGGCAACATTGATCGGCTACGCCAGGGTGAGTGCAACGGAGCAGAACGTTGACCTGCAGCACGCTGCGCTCAACACCGCAGGTGCTTATCGGATCTGGACTGACTACGCCTCGGGCGCCACGGCGAACCGTCCACAGTGGCAGGAATGCCTGGACCATCTCCAGCCCGGCAACGTGCTTGTCGTGAACGACTTGTCCCGGTTGGGGCGAAACACTGCCGACCTAGCTGCGATCGTGAAGTCTCTTGCCGAGCGGAATGTGGGGCTCCGGTCCTTGGCGGAGACCTGGTTGGATAGCACCAACTCCCAGGGGCTGCTGATGTTCCGCTTCTTCTCCGCCATTGCCGAGTACGAGCGCAACAGACTCCGCGAACGCACCCTAGACGGCCCGAAAGCTGCCAGGGCCCGGGGTCGGGTTGGTGGGAGGCCGACGAAGATGACACCTGACAAGTCTGCCACGGCACAGGACATGCGCGCCAAGGGGCGGATGATCAAGGACATCGCGAAAACCATTGATGTCAGCGAGGCCACTGTGGTGCGGCACCTGTCCGGGGCGAGTAAGGACCAACGCCCCGCTACCGAGTAGGAGCTCGAGGTGTCCAACGCGGCCAACCAATCCCGACTCGGCTCCTACCGGGACTTCCTGATCCAAGGGAAAGGTCTGACAGACACAGCCACGGCGTTTAGTAGGCGGGAGATCATGGAAGCGGGCACTGGGCTGGTGACTATGTCAGAGAACCGGGTCGCCGACAGGTGTCCTCAGGGATCACTCGATGCCCAACATGCCGCACATCTCTGTTGATATAGCCTCAGGCAGCTTGGTGGGCCAGGCTGACTCATCGTCAACCTAAGTTGACATATTCATTACTATCGGGGCCGGGGCTGTCGGTACGTTGTTCAGCTGCGTGTCATTCGACGAGGGGGTCCCTGAATGCAGTTCGCCTCTTTGTGGATTGCAAGCCTGGCACACGGAACCCTAATCCACCCAGCCGGTGCGGCGGCCTTGGAAAACGGCATCACCAATGGCAAGGACTACCCGTGCAGACTAGCCCTATCCGCCAAGGAAGGATGGAGCCAAAATAGACTGGGACGCTGATTGCCACAAGGAAGGTAGCTGACGATTATGACTGAGCCGCCTGAAACCTACCGGATTGAATGAGAAACAACAGCAATATAGTAGCTATCGTTGTTGCGCCTGAGCCGCAGGATCAAAGGTCAAAAGCCATGAATGGCAGGTGTAAAGCGACCCTCGGGTCTAAAGCGGGGGTCGTCGGTTCAAATCTGGTGACAGGCCCAAGGAATTAAATTCGGCTCTGACCTGCTGCTGTGTTTAGGAAGTTGCCCCGCAATGTACCGGCGACCCTATGAGCGGGAAGGCTAGACCTTCTGGGTGGCTCAGCCGGCGGCCTTGTCGAAGCCGCCAAGTCGCTCAGCGGAAATAGGGTATCCAGCCCAGTGCCTGTCTCGGCTTGGA
The DNA here is from genome assembly GCF_054510895.1 of Arthrobacter sp. HLT1-20. Classification (NCBI taxonomy): domain Bacteria; kingdom Bacillati; phylum Actinomycetota; class Actinomycetes; order Micrococcales; family Micrococcaceae; genus Arthrobacter; species Arthrobacter sp. HLT1-20. The sequence goes on from NZ_JBTNDR010000009.1 coordinate 54,932, forward strand.
GGGAAAACCGTTGCGGCACTGAACATCCCATGGCGGTGACGGCCCGAGGCGACAGCCCACACCACGCGTACCCGGCTGCCAAGCTTGGCTTCAACGTATCCGTGGATCTCGATGCCGGCAGCACGGACCACCACCTTCCGCGCTATGGCGTGGAACCCGATCGAGGACTGGGCGGGACCGGGATCAACGGGACGTGGCCCAAGCTGTTGCGTGGTGGTGGGCGTCATGACTGCGCCACCAGGCCGTCCTCAGTGCCGGGGGCCGTTCCGGGGTTCTCTCGGTTGGGGTTGCTGCCGTTCTTGAGTACGAGTCGGTGGTGCTGCAAGGCCGCCACAATATCTTGCTCGCGCCGGGCCAGCGCCGCGAACTGTTCGGGCGTGACGACGCCTCTGCGTTCGTCCGCGGTCAGAGCCAGTTGCACGATCAGTTCCCGAACAGTTTCCTGGCCCAGGTCCTCGCCCTCGGGCATGATGCTGTTCCTGGTTTGAGTTGCATTCATCCCCGTAGCTTAGTTCCGGCTAGGGGTGAACTTCTTCACCCCTAGGGGTGGACTTTGGTGCCCTATAGTGAGGGCATGGAAAGCCTTCGCATCGCACTCGTCGATGACTATGAAATTGTGCTCCGGGGGCTGGAGATGATGCTCCGGTCCTACGGGGATACCGTGGAGGTCGTCGAACTTGACCTTAACCGTAGTGTGGCCCAACCCGTGGACATCACTCTTTACGATACGTTTGCCGCGACCCCCGGAGATGGTGAGGACGTGCATGAACTGGCAACAAATCCGCTGGCGGGCAAAGTAGTTGTCTATTCGTGGGATCTCGATGAAACCCGGGTTAAGGCTGCGCTGGCAAACGGTGCCAGCGGGTACCTCTCGAAAGGTCTGCCCGCCGCCCGCTTAGTTCACGCGCTTCACGATATTCACCGGGGTAAAGGTCAGGTCTTCCACGGACCCGGCGGACAGGCGAAAACGAGTCTTGGTGACTGGCCCGGCCGTGAAGAAGGTTTGACTCAACGGGAAGCCGAAGTCCTCGCACTCATCACCCAGGGGCTGAGCAATACCGAAATTGCCGACAGGGCCCAACTATCAATCAATACCGTCAAGACGTTCATCCGCAGCTGCTACCGCCGCATTGGCGTACCGAACCGCGCCAACGCCATCCTCTGGGGCCTCGAGCACGGGTTCTTTCCAGACCACAAGCGAGTCCGCCCGCGGCCATAAAGAAGAACCCTGAACAGGTAGCCCTCTGAAAAGCACTACTTGCGCAGTGAGTGTGAGCACTCAAGTCACTGGGGGAGCCGGCGGTTCACAGGGAACCGGGGCGCAGCATCACGATCGTCGCCGCTGCGTAGCTTCGGAGGTAGTGCACCATCTCGCCACTTGACATGATTGACGGCCGCGAATCCGGATGACTGCAATTTCCCCGGGGGAGTCACAGCCCTGCAGAAAGCTGCCCGCTGGCACCGTCGCGGCAACACAGAGAGTGCTTTTCATTGGCTGGATCTTCCCATAGGATCTGGCTAAAGGCAGGCATTTTGCGGCTGCCCACACCTAGCCGAGGGGCCACGATGGCTGACAGGCCCGAATCGTCCGGAACTTCCATGGCTAAAAGCGACAAATCCCGCCGCACCAGAAAGCGCAGCACCACGCGCAGGGTGATCGCTTGCGGCCTGATCGCGGCAGTGCTCCTGGTGGCTCCGGTAGCCTCCCGGCTCATTGATTTTGGCGTCCGGGTCGGGGAAGGTGCCCTTGTCGAAACCGCTGTTGCCTCGTTTTACATCGCACCGACCCCGGCCGCGGCCGCCCCGGGAACAATCGTCCGGCAGGAACGAGTCGCGGCAGCCCCCGACGGTGCCATCGCGTGGCGGGTGCTTTACCACTCCACCGACGTTGACGGAAAAGACACGCTTGTTTCCGGGATGATCATCGCTCCAGCCACTCCCGCCACAGCGAATAACCGCACCGTCGTGTCCTGGGCGCACCCCACCACGGGCACCGCGCCACGGTGTGCGCCATCCAGTGGCGTTGCGCCGTTTGTGTTTATCGAAGGACTCTCAAATTTCCTCGCCGCCGGGCATGTGGTGGTGGCCACCGACTACGCCGGTATGGGCATCGCCGGTCCGCCGTCGTTCTTAATCGGTGCCACCGAGGCTGCCAACGTTCTCGACATTGCGCGCGCTGCCCGTGCCATCCCGGAGACGGGCGCCAGTAGCCGGGTCGTCTTGTGGGGTCATTCCCAGGGCGGGCACGCCTCGATCTTTGCGGCCAAACGGGCGGCGAGCTACGCACCCGAGCTGTCCATCGCCGGGATCGCTGTTGCGGCGCCAGCCACAGACTTAGGAGACCTCCTCACCGCAGACATTGGTGATGTGTCCGGTGTCACGATCGGGGCCTACGCCTTCACATCCTACGCAAAGGCTTACGCCGCGCGCCTGCCGCAGGATCCCCTCGCCACGATCCTGACGCCGGCCGGCGCCGCAGCGGCACCTCGGATGGACGCTCTCTGCTTGCTGGGCCAGAACAGAGAGCTGCATGCCATTGCCGATCCGCTCATTGGCGCATTCGTCTCCGCCGACCCGAGCAAAGTGCCGCCGTGGAACCAAATCCTCGCGGAGAACACCCCCGACAACACTCCGCTGCCCATGCCACTCTTTGTGGCACAAGGAGCCAAGGACACCCTCGTCAGGCCTGCGATCACGGCCAGCTTCGTCGCAGCCCAGATGGCGGCCGGAACCACCGTTGAATCCCATGTGCTGCCCAACGCCACTCACGCAACAGTCGCACTGGACGCCATGCCCGACTTGATGACATGGATGGCAGCGTTGCGGTGAACGCGAGCCAGATCCTCCGGCCAGTTTGCCAATGAAGCCGGTCACCCCCGCATGGAATCGTTCTGCGGCCGCTATCCCAATATGCTCTGGCAGCCGAATACCCACGAGTACGACGTCGGGCGCCAGCGCCGGTGCGCCGCGCACGGCCTGGCGCGCCGGGACAATGAAAACGAGGAGCTGCGGTGCTCGCCATGGAGTTGACCGGCAGCTTAATTGGTGAAGGCAGTTGCCAGTCAGGCTGTGAGCCACAGGATTGAGCAGTATGTGCGGAGGGTCCCATGGTGCCGCTCCCAGGGACGGGTGCGGCGGTAACCCAGCTGAGCGCCTTAGCGCATGCCCTCGCGCCTGATGGCTGTGGAGATGGCACCGGCCCGGCTCTCCACTCCGAGCTTGGCGTAGATGTGCGCCAAATGTGTCTTCACGGTGGCCTCGGAAATGAACAGCCGCTGGCCCAGTGCCTTGTTGCTCAGCCCCTCCGTCAGCAGGCTCAACAGCTCCGCCTCCCTGGGCGTGAGCACCTCGTCGGGGTTGCGCAGCTGCTGAAACAGCCGGGATGCCACCGGGGCGCTCATGACGCTCTTTCCCTGGACCGCGCCCCGGACAGCCGCGAAAATCTCCTCCGGTGCGGCGTCCTTGAGCAGGTACCCCATGGCGCCGGCGTCCACGGCCCGGACAATATCGGCGTCGGAATCGTAGGTGGTGAACACAATGACCGCCTGCTTGTTGTTGAGCCGCCGCACCGCCTTGATGGTCTCAATGCCGTCCATCCCGGCACCCATGGCGAGGTCCATGATGATTACTGCGGGGCTGTGCTCCGCCACGGCCAGCAGGGCTTCCTCCCCGGATGCGGCCTCCGCAACAACGCTGATGTCCGGCTGGGTGCCCAGCAGGGCCTTGAGCCCGCTGCGGACCACCATGTGGTCGTCCACCAAAAGAACAGAAATAGTAGTCATGCGTCGTTTTCCTCCGTGGGAAGCTGCGCGGCAACGATGGTTCCCTCGCCGGGCGTGCTTTCCACCGAGAATACCCCGCCCAGCTGCTCCACGCGCGCCCGCATGGCCCGCAATCCATAGCCGCCGGATTCCGACGGCGGGGCGGTGACGCCTGGGTCGAAGCCGTCGCCGTCGTCGTAAATGTCCAGGGTGAGCGTGCCCGGCAGATACCCCAAAGTCACCGTCGCGTGGGCAGCGGCGGCGTGCAATTTGATGTTGGCGGCGGCGCTCTGGACCACCCGGAGCACGGCGTGCCGGACTTCGGGGGCCACGTGGCGCTCCACCCCGATCACCTGCACCTCAACCTCCGGAACGTACATCGAGGCTGCCTGCCGCAGGGCGTCGGCCAGTGGCACGGCGTCCAGCCCCGGCGAGGCCAGCTCGTGCACCAGGTTCCGGGTTTCGGCAAGGTTGGCCCGCAACAGGGCGCCGGCCCGGTCCACATCACCCTTGGCGGCGGCGCTGGGCCACGTCCTGGTGGCGGCCTCCAGCAGCAGCAGACTGCTGGCAAGGCCCTGGGTCACGGTGTCGTGGATTTCCCGCGAAACGCGCTCGCGTTCGGCCACCGCACCGGCCCGGCGCTCGCTGGCCGCGAGCCGGTCCTGGGCCGCTGACAGTTGCGCCAACAGACGGCGCTGTTCGCGGGCGTCGTGCTCAATCCTGTCGTAGATCAGCGTCAACATGGCGCCCACAGCCAGCGGCCCCAGCAGCATGGCAATGTCGCTGCCACCGCTGAGCCTGAACAGTCCCGCGGATGTTGCCACCGCAATCACCCCGCCCGCCACGTGGGCAGCCCAGCCGGTTAAAGAGGTGCGGCAGAGGAAGAACACAGCAACGGAACACCACGCAAAACTTGGCGCCACCACCACCAAGGCCGGCCACAAAGCAACCAGGGCAATCATCCACAAAACCCATGGTCGGCGCCGGCGGGCCAGCACAGCGACCACCGCGTAGACGGCGCACACGCCCACAGCAAGCGCCAGCACCCAGATGTTGTCCGCCGGCGGATGCCGCATGACGTATCGCAGCAGCGACGCCACAAGGAGCACCGCAAAGCCCAGATGCACCACCGCAGCAATCCTGCCCAGCTGGTGGGACGGAGTGATCGCTGATGCCTGGAGGCTGTTTACTGGCCCATCGAGGTGCGCAGAGGTGGCTGGAGGTGAAGGTGGCATGGTCCTGTTCCGGTACATAATAGGTGGTTCTCCCATGCTAGATCGTATGGCGTTGTGGCTCTCTCAACCTTTTGGCTGACAACGCCACCGCTTGGGATGAGCCAGCTCCAGCCCAAGGCCCGATGTGCCAGCAGGGCCGTCCGCGAAACCATAGAGACATGGCGCAGGCACCCAAAATGCCGGCCAGTCCCACTCAAGGCCCAGCATTCAAAGAACCCAGGAGACCACCATGAAGAAGTCCACCAAGCTCATGTCCGCTGCCGCCGTTGGCGCGTTGCTGCTCACGGGAGGCAGCACCTTGGTTGCCAATGCCGGAACCAGCTCCGCCGTGCCAGTGGCCAAACCTGCCGCGGATGTCCAGATAGCTGCCTCCAACGCAGTGCCCCAAAACCGGATTTCCGTTGGCGCCTCAGCACAAGCCGTGGGTGCGGCCCTGGCCAAATGTCAGGGCGACAAGCTTCCCTTCGTGACAGTTGCGCTGGTTGACCGTTTCGGCACCGTCCAGGCAATTCTGCGCGGTGACAACGCAGCCGAGCACACCATCGAAGCCGCCAAGGCCAAGGCCTACACCGCCGCCGCCTTCGGGGCACCCACCAGCGAGCTGGCCAAGCGCATCCAGGGCAACGGCCCCAGCATCGCGGACCTGCCCGGAACCCTGTTCCTGCCCGGCGGCGTTCCCTTGAAGGTCAACGGTGTCTCGGTCGCCGGGATCGGCGTGGGCGGCGCCCCCGACGGCATGCTGGACGAGGCCTGCGCAGCTGCCGGCGCCGCGGCCCTGATCAAGTAGCCTTTCCCCATGGCACCCTTCGCAGCTTCCAACCCACGCAGGCGCCTGTTGTTGGCGGCGGCAGTTTGTGCTGTGTTGCTCACTGCCTGCACAGCAGGTGAAGGCACGACGGCGGCAACCCAGGTGCCGCCGTCGTCCGCCGCCACGAGCCAATCACCCCCGCCCACCCCCGCACCGACCACCCGCGCTGCCCTGTCCAAGGAGGCCCAAATGGAGCTCGACCAGCAGCTGATTCTCGCCGCAAAGGCCAACGACCTGCCCCTGGTTGAGCGGCTCATCGAGGCGGGCGGCAACGTCAATGCCAAGGATTCCCTTCAAGACTCGGCATTCCTGTACGCCGGAGCCGAGGGGTTCAACGAGATCCTGGAGCTCACGCTCGCCCACGGGGCCGATGTGTCCAGCACCAACCGCTACGGCGGGACCGCCCTCATCCCGGCGAGCGAGCACGGGCATGTGGAGACGGTGCGGATCCTGATCGCAGCGGGAGTTCCGGTCAACCATGTCAACAACCTTGGCTGGACGGCCATGCAGGAGGCTGTTCTGCTCAACAACGGCGGCCCCAGGCAGCAGGACGTTGTCCGGCAACTGCTGGACGCCGGTGCCGACCCGGACCTGAGGGACCCGCAGGGCCGCACTGTCCTGGAAAACGCCCAGCGCCTGGGCTTTTCGGAGATCGCGGAGATCATCAGCGCGCACCGCTGAGTTGCTGGCGGACCCTGCCCGGAGCCAAAGCAGCCCGGTCATCCCTCAGGCGGTGCGGGGCCGACCCAACGGGATGACCAGCGGCGTGTGGGAGACCGGGTCTTCAATGATCCTGCACGGCATGCCAAACACTTCCTCCACGAGTTCCTCGGTGATGATGTCAGCCGGGGCGCCCTCGGCCACCACTGCGCCGTCCTTCATGGCGATGATGTGGCTGGCGTAGCGGCTGGCATGGTTGAGGTCGTGCAGCACGGCAACCAGCGTGAAACCCTTGTCCTGGTTCAGGTCCCGGCACAGCTCCAGCAGTTCAATCTGGTGCGCAATATCCAAAAACGTGGTGGGCTCATCCAGCAGCAACAGGGGAGTCTGCTGCGCCAACACCATGGCCACCCACACCCTTTGCCGCTGCCCGCCGGACAGCTCATCAACAAGCCGCCCTGACAGTGAATCCACCCCGGTGGCAACCATGGCATCGACCACGGCGGCCTCATCCGCAACGCTCCACTGCCGCAACAGTTTTTGGTGGGGGTAGCGGCCGCGGGCCACCAGATCGGCCACCGTGATGCCGTCCGGGGCAATTGATGACTGCGGCAGCAGACCCAGTTTCCGTGCCAACTCCTTGGCCGGAAAGGCCGCCACCGACTTGCCGTCCAGCAGGACCTGCCCCGTGCGCGGCTTGATGAGCCGGGCCAACGCCCGCAGCAGCGTTGACTTACCGCACGCGTTGGGGCCCACGATCACAGTGAATGAGCCCTCGGGGATCTGGACGTTCAGGTGCTCCGAGATGACCCGCTGATCGTAACCAATGGTCAGATCGGCGGCCTGCAGCCCTTGGTGGGTGGTCGTTGAGATACTCATTATTTCCTTGCTTCCCTGGCCAGCAGCCAGATCAAGTAAACGCCGCCAATGCTGACGGTCACCACACCCACGGGCAACTGGATGGGGGCAAACACTCTCTGGGCGGCCAGATCGCTCGCCACCAGCAGCAGCGACCCCACCACGGCGGAAGGCAGCAGGGAGATGCCGGCGTTGCCGCACATCCGGCGGGCCAGCTGCGGGGCAGCCAGGGCCACGAAGGCGATGGGACCGGCCACGGCGGTGGCTGCGGCCGTCAGCGCCACCCCAAGGATCAGCAGCAGCAAGCGGGTGGGTTCGGCCCGGACGCCCAAGGCGCGGGCGGCGTCGTCGCCCATTTCCAGCATCCGCATCCTCGTGGAAACACCCAGCGCGGCCACCGACACCAGGACGACGGCGGCCATGGCCGGACCCGCCGCAGCCCACGTGATCCCGTTCAGGGAACCTGCACCCCACACGGCCGCGGCCATCGCCGCCTCAAGCTCAGCCTGCAGGATGAGCCAGTGGTTGAAGGCCGCGAGCATGGCACTCACCCCGATGCCCACAATGATGAGCCGGAAGCCGTGCGAGCCGCGCCGAAACGCCAGAAGATAGACCGCCAGGGCCGTGAGGATGCCGCCCACGAGTGCCCCTGCTGCGACCTGCCAGAAGCTTCCGCCGACGGCCAGAATGACCAGCAACGCCCCAGTGTAGGCGCCGGTGTTGAAACCGATGATGTCCGGGCTGCCCAGCGGATTCCGGGTCAGCGACTGGAAAATGCCGCCGCTCATGCCCAGCGCGGCGCCCAGAAACAATGCCATGAGGACGCGCGGAAGCCGCCACTGGGTCACCACAGTCTGGGCCATGGGATCGCCGCCGCCGGTCAAGGCGTGCAGGACCTCGGGCAGCGGGACGGCGAAGTCGCCCGTGGCCAGGGCCACGGCAGACAGGATCAACGCCAACACCACCACCGCGATGCAGACCAGCACGGTGCGGGTCTCGAAGCGGAAACTGGCAGCACCTGCCGGCGCTCGCAGCAGCAGGGTTTGCCGGCCGAAGTCCACCGCCGGGCGTGAAATACTCACAGGCCGCTCACCTTCTTTCGGCGGGCCAGGGCAATCAAAACTGGTGCTCCGATGAATGCCGTGACCACGCCCACCGGCAGCTCACCGGGAACAGCAATGCGGCCAATCACGTCGGATACCAGCAACAGGATGGGGGAGAAGAGCAGTGTTGCCGCCATGATCCACCGCTGGTCAGGCCCCATGACCCAGCGAGCCACATGGGGAACCATGAGTCCCACGAAGCCAATGGCGCCAACGGCTGCGGTGGCAGACCCGCTCAGGAGCGTGATGGCCAGGACGGCCAGAATGCGGGTGCGGTTCACATTGCTGCCCAGTGACGTGGCGAGATCGTCGCCCAAAGCCATGGCGTTCAGCCCGCCCACGGTGAGCAGTGCCACCAGCAGCCCGGCCGCCATGAACGGCGCTACCGTGGCCACCATGTCCATACTGCGCTGATCCAAGGACCCAATGCTCCAGGACCGCAGGTGGTCGAACGCCTTCGGGTTGAGCAGGGTCAGGCCCGAGCCAATGCCTGTCAGCACCGCTCCCAGCGCCACCCCGGCAAGGGTCAGCCGGATCGGGTTGACCACGTTGCGCCCGGACGTGCCGATCAGGTAGACCGCAACGGTTGCCAGAACCGCGCCGGCAAAGGCGAACCAAATGTAGGCCGTGAGGGAGGAGATGCCCAGCAGGCCAATGGCAATGATCATGGCAAACGACGCCCCGGCATTGACGCCAAGGATGCCGGGATCCGCCAGAGGATTGCGGGTGATGGCCTGGATCAGGGCGCCTGCCACGCCCAGGGACAGCCCCACCCCAATGCCCATGAGGGTGCGTGGCAGGCGGCTTTCGAGAACGATCGCATGGCTTACGGTGTCGTGGGGATTCACGAAGGCAGCGACCACGTCGGCGACGGGGATAAATTTGGCGCCCACGCCCAGGCTGAGCAAGGATGCGCCAAGGAGTGCCACGGCAGCAACCACCAGAATGAGCAAGCGCCAGCTGGGTTTCCTTGCCGCGCCGTGGGGCGTGGGAGCCGCGCGGTGGGACCGCTCAAGGCTTGGGGTTGTCACATGGGGCACTGTGGACCGCTCCGGGTGGGTGAAATAAAGGTGGGCGCGGCCGCCTTGGTGACCCCCATCACTCGCCGCCGGACCTGCGCTTTAATTAGGTTAGCCTTAGTCCGTGAAAAACAACGATTCCGCGGCCCAGCCGCCCTCCCTCCTCCGCACCCGGCGCCTGGTATTGCGCGCAGTTGGCGCCACCTTGGCCATCACCCTGCTGGCTGGCTGCGGTGCTGACGCCACCACCGGAGCCGGCAACGCGGAGGTGGCCACCGGCGGATCCAAGTTCACTACCGCTGATGTGGAAACCGCCAAGCTCGGCACCGACGCCGCCCCCGGCGTGTTCCCCCGCGTCATCAAGCACGCCAGCGGTGAAACAACCATCGAGAAGAAGCCCACCCGTGTGGTGGTCCTGGACACCGGCGAACTAGACGATGTCCTCTCCCTGGGGATCACGCCCGTGGGCATCCCCACCACCGAAGGCAAGAACTCCATCCCCAGCTACCTGGCCGCCAAGGTGGAAGGCGTGGCCACCATTGGCACCATCCAGGACCTGAACCTGGAAGCCATTGCCGCGCTCAAGCCGGACCTCATCCTTGGCAGCAAACTTCGCGCGGACAAGCTGTACACCCAGCTCTCCGCCATTGCCCCCACGGTCTTCAGCATCCGCCCCGGATTCCCCTGGAAGGAAAACTTCCTGCTGGTGGGCAAGACCCTCGGCACGGAGCAGCAGTCGGTTGACATCCTCAATGACTACCAGGCGCAGGCCGAGGCGCTAAACAAGGACGTCACGGGGGATCCGAAGATCTCCCTGGTCCGCTTCATGCCCGGCAAAATCCGCCTGTACGCCAACAAGTCATTGATTGGCGTGATCCTCAAGGATGCCGGCCTGGCCCGCCCGGAGAACCAGAACATCGATGAACTGGCGGCGGAAATTTCCGCCGAGAACATTGACCAGGCCGATTCCGACTGGGTTTTCTACAGCAGTTACGGCGATCCGGCCACCACCGGCGAGCAGACAGTGGTGGACGGACCCATCTGGTCCAAGCTCAGCGCCGTCAAGGCCGGCAACGCCAAGGCCATTGACGACGACGTCTGGTTCCTTGGGCTGGGCCCTGCCGGTGCGCAGTTGATCCTCACCGACTTGCGCGAGCTCCTGGTCAAGTAGGCCACTCAAGTAGGCCGGAGGCCCCCGTCCGTTGGTGGCCAGCGCGCCGGCTGGGAAACCAGCCGGGCGTTTGTGCAACTCCCGGCCACCACCCGCCACGCTAAAGTGGGGACTTGGGCCGGCATGCTTGCGCCCTGCCCCTCAACCCTGCCCCTCAACCCGTGAATGGAGCCGACGTGGCGCTCGGAAATGTTGCGCTGAAGTCGGCGCCCACACCCCAGGAATTGCAGTCGGTGTGGGGTGCACTGAAGTCCCCGCGGCGCCTGCGGACAGAGGTTTTGGCCGCCCTAGTGGTGGCCCTGGCACTGATCCCGGAGGCCATCGCCTTCTCCATCATTGCCGGGGTGGATCCGCGGATCGGGCTGTTTGCCGCCTTCACCATGGCAGTGACGATTTCCTTTGTTGGCGGGCGACCAGCCATGATCTCAGCTGCCACCGGCGCCGTGGCCCTGGTCATTGCCCCGCTCATGCGGAGCCACGGGCTGGACTACCTCATCGCCGCCGTCATACTGGCCGGCACCTTCCAGCTGGTCCTGGGGCTGGCCGGCGTGGCGCGGCTGATGCGCTTCATTCCGCGATCGGTCATGGTGGGGTTCGTCAATGCGCTGGCCATCCTGATTGTCATCGCCCAGCTGCCGGAATTGTTGGGCGTGCCGTGGATGGTCTACCCGTTGGCGGGCTTCGCGCTGCTGGTCATGTTTGGCCTGCCCAAGCTGAGCAAGGCGGTTCCTGCGCCCCTGGTGGCCATTGTTGTTTTGACCCTGTTTACGGTTCTGGCCGGAATAGTGGTCCCCACGGTGGGGGACAAGGGTGAACTGCCCGATAGCCTGCCGTCCCTCTTTGTGCCGAACGTCCCGCTGACCTGGGAGACGTTGCAGATCATTGCCCCGTTCTCGCTCGCCATGGCCTTTGTGGGACTGCTGGAATCCCTCATGACAGCCAAACTGGTGGATGACATCACCGACACCCGGTCCTCCAAGACCCGTGAGGCACTGGGCCAGGGCGTGGCCAATGTTGTCACAGGCTTCTTCGGCGGCATGGGTGGTTGCGCCATGATTGGCCAGACCATGATCAACGTCAAGGCCTCCGGCGCCCGCACCCGCATCTCTACCTTCCTTGCCGGGGTATTCCTGGCTGTGCTGGTGATCATGCTGGGAGATGTGGTGGCCCTGATTCCCATGGCCGCACTGGTGGCCGTCATGATCTTTGTTTCCCTCGCCACCTTCGATTGGCACAGCATCCGCCCAGCCACCTTGAGAATGCTGCCCAAGAGCGAGACCGCCGTCATGGTGGTCACGGTTGCCGTGGTGGTGGCCACACACAACCTCGCCATTGGGGTGGGGGTGGGTGTCCTGGTTGCCATAGTTCTGTTTGCCCGCCGGGTGGCGCATCTGGTGGCGGTGGAGCGGACGGTGGCAACCGTCAACGGCCGTGAGGTGGCAAGCTACCGCGTAATTGGGGAGCTTTTCTTTGCCTCCTCCAATGACCTGTATTCGCAGTTTGACTACGCGCTAGATCCCGACCAGGTGGTCATTGACCTCAGCGCGTCCCACGTATGGGACGCCTCAACCGTTGCAACGCTCGATGCGATCACCGCCAAGTACCGCCGTCACGGCAAAACAGCCACCATTACCGGCCTCAACGTGGCCAGCGCTCGCATGCATGACCGTCTCGCCGGAAAACTTGGCGCGCAGGACTAACTCACGCGCCGCCGTCGTGCCATCCAGCGACAAAGTTCCAGCGACAATGTCACACCACGGGAGCATAATGGCTGGTAGTTGAACAGCGATTCCCCGGCGGCCATGATGAGGAGCAGCAGATGACCAAGGAATTCAAGATTGTCCATGAGCAGCAGATTGACGGCACCCCCGAGCAGGTGTTTGCTGCGGCCACCGAAGGCAGCGCGGGCTGGCTGTGGCCCGTGGACATTGAGCTGAAGCTTGGCGGTGCGGGTCCCTTCGGGAGCACCGTCACGGCGTGGGATCCGCCGCATCGCTACGCGAACCACATGGACGGCGAGAACGGGTTTTACAACACCTTGGAGTTTGACATTTCCGGGCGCCCCGGCGGGAAGTCATGGCTGCGCTACGTGCACAGTGGTGTCATCTTCGAGGACGAGGAGAACCAATACCAGGGCGCCCAGCAGCACACAGCCTTCTACCAGCACACCCTGGCCCAGGTGGTGAAGTACTTCCCGGGCAGGCAGGCCAGCTTCGCGGACGTCCAGGGCCCGGAAAGTTCGGGTGCGCCCGATGCCCTGCTGCGGGTCAAGGCCGCACTGGGGATTTCCGACGCCGAAGCCGGGCACCGCGTCAGCGTCACCATTGCGGGGCTGGGGCAGGTGGACGCCGAGGTGGACTACCTTGCCGAAAACTTCGTGGGCCTGCGCACCGAGAACGCCATGTACAGGGTTTTTGGCCGCAACGCCTTTGGCTCGGTGGTGGGCATGACCGTCCATCTCTTTGCCGACGGGGCAGACGCCGACGCGGAGGTCGCGGCCTGGGGTGCCTGGCTGGACGGGCTGTTCCAGGGCTGAGCAGCAGCCGCGGGGCGGAAAATGGCGACGCCCCTGCGCGCGTTGCTTGCGTTGCCTGCCCGCTGGTGTGACAGTGGTCATGGACGGCTCACACCCATAGCCGCCACCGTTGATAAAGCAAAGGGGCTTTAGATATGACAACTGAGACACCCATCAGTTCCCACGCCGTGTGGACCGTGAGGGACCACCCCATGTGGATTGACGGCGTGCCCGTGCCATCGAGCAGCGGCCAATGGCGTGATGTCCACAACCCGGCCCGCCGCGAGAGCGTCATTGCCCGAGTCCCCGCCGGCACCGCTAATGACGCCGACCATGCGGTGACGGCAGCCCGTGCCGCGTTCCCGGCTTGGCGCGCCCTGCACTTCACGGGCCGGGCCAAGGCCTTGTGGGCCATTGCCGACGAACTTGAACAGCGGGCCGAGGAGTTTTCCAGGCTCACGGCCCTGGATACCGGCAACGCCCTGCGCACCCAGGCCCGGCCCGAAACCACCAGCATGGTGGCCATGTTCCGCTACTTTGCTGGCATTGCCGGAGAGGTCAAGGGGACAACCCTGCCCGCAGGGGATGACCAGCTGCAGTACACCCGGCTGGAACCGCTGGGCGTGGTGGCCGCCATCCTGCCCTGGAATTCCCCGCTTCTGATTGCCGCGTTCAAGGTGCCTGCCGCACTCGCCGCCGGCAATACGGTGATCCTCAAGGCCGCCGACGACGCCCCGCTGACCATCCTGCTCCTGGCCGAGGTGTGCAACAAGCACCTGCCCGCTGGTGTGCTCAACGCCCTCACCGGTCGCGGCGCCGTGGTGGGCGATGCCCTGGCCACCCACCCCGGCGTGGATAAGGTTTCCTTCACCGGATCCACCGAGGTGGGGCGCCAGGTGGGCGCCCAGGCCGGCGGCCGGCTGGCACACATGTCGCTGGAACTGGGCGGCAAAAACCCGTCCATCGTGTTCCCGGACGTTTTGGACGGGGGTGCGGAGTCCGACGTCGAACTCATGAACGGTCTGCTCCTGGCCTCACGCTTCACCCGGCAGGGCCAAAGCTGCACCGCCGGTTCCCGGCTGTACCTGCACGAGGACATTTTCGACGAGGTGGTGTCCCGGCTGGGCGCTAAGCTTGGCGCGCTGACGGTGGGCGACCCGCTGGATGAGGCCACGGACATGGGCGCCATCATCAACGCCCGCCAGCACGCCCAGATCACCGGCTTCCTGGACGAGGGCAGGGCCACCGACGGCATGAAGGCTGTGCTGGGCGGGGAGGCGCCAGCATCCGGGCCGCTGACGGAGGGCTACTACCATGTGCCCACCCTGTTCACGGGCGGGCGGAACGAATTCCACATTGCCCGGGAGGAGATCTTTGGCCCCGTGCTGGTGGCGATTCCCTGGCGTGAGGTGGACGATGTGGTCCGCATGGCCAACGACACCCACTACGGGCTGGCCGCCTATGTGTGGAGCCACAACCTTGACGACGCCCTGAACACGGCGCACCGGGTGGACGCCGGCTGGGTGCAGGTCAATCAGGGCGGCGGGCAGGTGCCGGGTCAGTCCTATGGTGGCTACAAGCAAAGCGGCATGGGCCGGGAAGTGTCCCTGGAGGGCATGCTCGAGGGATTCACCCAGACCAAGCAGATCAACGTGAAGCTGCGCCAGAGCGGTCCCCGTGGCTGAGGGTCTTGGACAGCTGCCCCTCGCCGGGGTGAAGGTCATGGACCTCTCCCGTGCGCTCGCCGGCCCCTACTGCGCCGCGCTTCTGAGCGACATGGGCGCCGAAGTCATCAAGGTGGAGAGCGCCACGGGCGGCGACTCCAGCCGTGCCTGGGCTCCCTTCGACGGCCCTCATTCGCTGTACTTCGACTCCGCCAACCGCAACAAGCAGTCGGTGGCCGTGGACTTTTACGCCGAGGCTGGCAAGGCCCTGCTGTGGGATTTGGCCGTGGCCAGCGACGTGCTCATTGAAAACTTTCGCCCGGGGGTGCTGGCCGCCACGGGCCTGGACCCGGAACTGCTCCGGGAGGCCAATCCGCAGCTGATCATCGCCTCCGTCACGGGATTTGGGCCAACGGGGCCGCTGAGCCAGGCCGCCGGCTTGGACCAGGTGGCCCAGGGCATGTCCGGGCTCATGTCCGTGACGGGCCTTGACGTTGACCACATGTACCGGGTGGGTGTTCCCATCGTGGATTTGGTCACCGGGATCTACACGGCCTTCGGCATTGCTGCAGCCCTGGCCGGGCGCAAGGAGGGCGGGGCTGGGAGCGCGGTGTCGGCGTCGTTGTTGGAAACAGGGCTCTCGCTTTCCGCGTTTCAGGGGCAGCAATACCTGAGCACGGGCGAGGTACCCGTGCCGCGCGGCAACAACCATCCGGTCCTTTCCCCGTATGGGGTGTTCAAGAGTGCGGACATTCCGCTCATCATCGCCGTGGGCAGCGAGAAACAATGGGTGCTGCTGTGTGGGCTGCTGGGGCGCCCGGAGCTGGCCGCACACCCGGACTATGCCTCCAGCCGCCTGCGCACTGTCCACCGCGAGGAGCTCCGCGAACTCATCGATGGTCTGCTGGCACGGCAAAATGCTGCCGATTGGCTGCGCGAGCTGCGGGCCGCCGGCATCCCGGCCGGGCCCATCTACAACTACGCCCAGGCCTTTGCCGATCCGCAGGTGCAGCACCTGAACATGGTGCAAACGGTCCTTCGCAGCGACGGCTCCGAACTGCCACTGCTGCGCGGCCCGGTATCGGTCAACGGGCAGCCGCCCGCCGTACGCAAGGCGCCTCCTGCCCTCGGTGAGGACACTCTGGCCGTTTTGGCAGGGCTGGGGCTCACCGCCGAACAGATTGCCGGCCTGGTGGACGCCGGGGTGGTGCTTGCCGCGCCGGCGGTGGCCTCCCATGGCTGAGCTGCGTGCTGAGCTGCGGGTGGAGCGCCACGGCGAGGTGGCCGTGCTGGTTATCGACAACCCCGCCATGCGCAACGCCGTCACCCATGCCATGTGGCAGCAATTCATGGCCCTGCTCGCTGCGTTGGCCGCGGACAGCGCCGTCAAGGTGCTGGTGGTGCGCGGGGTGGGGGAGCACTTCTCGGCGGGGGCGGACATTGCCTCTCTCAAGAGCATCCTGCATGACCCGGCCACGGGGCATCACGGCGGCTTGGACATCACGGCCGCCGAGGACGCACTTGCGGCATTCCCCAAGCCCACCATCGCCGCAATCGACGGCTACTGCGTGGGCGGTGGCTGGCAAATTGCCGGGGCGTGCGATCTGCGCCTGGCCAGCAGCCGCGCAGTCTTTGGTGTCACGCCCGCCAAAATCGGGATCGTGTACCCCCTGTCCGGAATCGGGCGACTCGTGGAGATCGCAGGTCCTGCAACCGCCAAATACCTGCTGCTCACGGGGGACTTTGTGCAGGCACCCGAGGCTCTCCACCTGGGGCTGGTCACAAAAATTCTCGCCGGGGAATCGTTTTGGGACCAGGTCAGCGACTTTGCGCAGCATGTTGCTGCGCGCTCGCAGTTCTCCCACCAGGCGCACAAGCAGCTGGTCAACGCACTGGGCGCTGTCACGGCGGACGTGGCAGGGCTCTATGATCGCTGGCAGCAGGAAATGGTGCGCAGCGCCGACGCCGAGATTGGTATTGCAGCATTTCTGGCCAAGGAAACCCCGCGGTTCACCTGGGTGGCGCCGTCCGAGGGCTGAGGCGGATGCTGGCTGAACACGGGGCTGGGCCAGGGGCTGGCTGAGCGGGCCCTCGATTTCGGCTCACCACGGCGTGCCAAACCTGCCCCCAATGCCCCACGGCGTGCCAAACCGGCGAGGGAACATGAAAGTTCATGGGTCCTCTCCCCTTTGGCACGCCGTCGGCAGGGGAGAGCTCGGGAAGCGCTGGGGAACGGCCCGCTTGTGAGTCAAAATATGCACGAATGTAAACTTTGCACTTGTGCAATAAGTGCTCGGGTGCATATTCTTGAGGTATGCAAAAAACCACTGTGCCGTTGCGTGAGCGGAATCGTCTTGAGACCTGGGCGTTGATCCATGACAAGGCATCCCTCATGGCGTGCGAAGAGGGCCTGAACAAAGCCACCGTGGAAGCCATTGCCGATGCGGCGGGCATTTCCAAGCGCACCTTCTTCAACTACTTTGCCTCCAAGGAAGATGCCATCTTGGGCATTCAGGCGCCCAAGCTCTCCGAGGAGACTATCGCGGCCTACCGTGCCGACGGGGACCAGGATTTGTTCGGGCGAACGGTGCACCTGATGGCCGCCGTCATCCGCTCCATGTTCCCCGAAGCGTCCCTGAGCGATCGCCGTAGGCAGCTCAAAGCCGACTACCCGGAGTTGGGGAAGCGCATTTTCACCCATATGCGGGCCTCGGAGGAACTGGTGGAGGCCGCCCTTTTGGAGCGGTACCAGGAAGGGTTGCCGGAGGACACCTGGTCTGAGCTGCCGCCGGGCCGGGACTCCGCGCTGGCCTTGCTGATGATGGCGGGAACTGTTTTGCGGTTCGCGTTCTCCAAAGACCCCAGCGCCACAACCAACGAGGACAGCCCGGCCGTTTACGAGGCCATTGAAATTTTCAGAGAGGCCATCAAGGCAACGCTATGAGTACTAAGAAAATGAGTTCCACCGCCCAGAAAGCTGTGGCAGGTGCCCCGGCCGAGCAGGGAGATCCCCATGCGCAGCGCAGGATTGTGCTGCTCTTTGCGGGCCTGATGGTCACCATGTTGCTGGCCTCACTGAATCAGACAGTGCTCTCCAGTGCGCTGCCCACGATCGTAGGTGAGCTCTCCGGCGTCGAACATATGGCGTGGATCATCACGGCCTTCATCCTGGCCTCCACCATCATGATGCCCGTCTATGGCAAGTTGGGTGACCTTTTGGGCCGCAAGCCCATGCTGCTGTTCGCGATCTCCATTTTCATGGTGGGCTCGGTGATTGGCGCGCTGGCACCGGATATGACCACGTTGATTGTGGCCCGCGTGGTCCAGGGACTGGGTGGCGGTGGCTTGATGATTCTCTCGCAGGCCACCATTGCCGACGTCGTCCCGGCCCGTGAACGCGGCAAATACATGGGCATCATGGGCGGCGTCTTCGCGTTCTCCTCGGTGGCCGGCCCACTCATTGGTGGCGGGCTCACGGAGGGTCCCGGCTGGCGCTGGACGTTCTGGATGAACGTGCCGCTGGCCGTGCTGGCCATTCTTGCCACCATTTTCCTGCTGCATGTGCCGCGCAAGGTGCACGCAACCCGGCCCAAGATTGACTACCTAGGCATGATGCTCATTGCCTTGGCTACCACCGCGATTGTCCTGGTGGGCACTTGGGGCGGCTCGCAGTACGACTGGAACTCCCCGGAGATCATTGGCCTGGCCATCGCGGCAGTTGTCACGGGCGTGCTCTTCGTCATCGTGGAACTGCGCGTTCCCGAGCCCGTCATGCCCATGAGCCTGTTCAAGAACCGCAACTTCAACCTGACCACCGTTGCCGGTCTGCTGACAGGTATCGCCATGTTTGGTGCCATCGGCTACATGCCCACCTATCTGCAGATGGCCACGGGTTACTCGGCCACAGAGGCCGGGCTGCTGATGATCCCCATGATGGCTTGCCTCTTAGTGGTCTCCGTGGTGGTTGGCCGCCGCGTCTCCACCACGGGCCGGTACAAGATCGCGCCCATTGTTGGCTCACTCATCCTGGCTGTTGCGTTGGCGTTGATGGCGACCATCACCGTGGGCACCCCCATCTACGTCATCTGCATCTACCTGGGCATCATGGGCATTGGCCTCGGGGCAAGCATGCAGATCCTGACGCTGGTTGCACAAAACTCCTTCCCGCTGGCCCTGGTGGGAACGGCTACCGCCGGGCAAAACTATTTCCGCCAGGTGGGTGCCACGCTGGGCTCGGCCGTGGTTGGTGCAGTTTTTGCCACCCGGCTACACGAACTGGTGGCCGAGAAGCTCCCGGGTGGTACGGGTGGTGGTGGCGCCAACTCCTTCACCCCGCACCTGGTCAACAGCCTGCCGCCGCAGATCAAGGCGCTGGTCATTGAGTCCTACAACGAGGCCCTGATTCCGGTCTTCCTGTGGATGGTGCCGCTGGCTGTGCTCGCAGCAATTGTGCTGTGCTTTGTGAAGGAAGTGCCCTTGGAGACCAAGGCCGACCGCGAGATTGTCCTGGACGTCAGCCCCGAGGGGATGGCCGAGTTTGAGTCGGCTGTGCAGTACGACGCCGTTGCCTCCGCTGGTTCCGCGGCGGAGGCTCCGGCGCCACGCAAGTAAGCAACGCCCCAACTATGACGCAGTAGGTGCTGAAAATCGCAGCGAAAATAGCACCTACTGCGTCATAGTTGGTTGGGCGGGGTTTTTGTTGTCCTCGGTGATCTTGCCGCGGGCCAGCCGGAACTTCCTGTCCGTTTGGGCAGCCAATGCCTGATCGTGTGTCACCACCAGGATGGTTGTCTTCTTTTCATGGGCAAGCCGCCGCAGCAAGGCGATGATGACCTCACCGGTTTCATCATCCAGGTTGCCCGTGGGTTCATCGGCCAGGATCAGCTTGGGGTTGTTGGCCAAGGCCCGGGCAATCGCCACGCGCTGCTGCATGCCGCCGGAGAGCTTGTTCGCCTTGCGGGCATGCATCTCCTCCGTCAGCCCCACCTGATTGAGTAGCTCAGCCGCCCGCCGGCTCCTTTCGGCGTGGGAAACGCCGGCAAACTCCATGGGCAGCATGACGTTTTCCTTGGCGGACAGGTTGGGAATCAGGTGGTACGCCTGAAACACAAAGCCAATGTCGTCGCGCCGGTAGGCAGTGAGCTTACCGTCCGGGAGGGCGGAAACGTTCACCCCGTCCACCACAACGTCCCCGGATGTTGCCTTGTCCAGGGCCCCCAGCAGCGAGAGCAGGGTGCTCTTGCCGCTGCCGCTCTTGCCCAGGATGGCGGCAAAACTGCCCTGCTCCAGGCTGAAGGAGACCCCGTTGACGGGCTTGATGGTGCGGTCGCCCGATTTGAAGGTCTTGACCACATCGCTCACTTTTAGCATCGTTTACTCTCCTCGCAGAACTTCAATGGGACGTACCTTGGCTGTCAGCAAGGCCGGAATGAGCGCGCCCAGGGCCGCGATCAGCAAGATGCCAGCCACCCCAAACACCAGTGTCTGCCAGCCCAGGGATGTGCTGACGGTGCCGATGAGCTGCTCCGCCCCCGCAAAGGCGCCACGGGTCCGCGTGAAACCTTCGCCGCCGCCGGTGCAGCCGCCGGGTCCGCCGCCGGGGCCGGCAGAGCCGGCAGTGCCCACGGTGGCGGCGCTGGTACTGGTATTGCCGGCCACCAGGGCGTTGACGATGGGGTTGCTGCTGAACGCAGCCACCACGGCGCCCACCACCGAGCCCATGACCACCAGGACCATGGCCTCGATCACGAACTGAGCCCCGATGATGCGGTTGGAGGCGCCGATGGCCTTCAGAACCCCAATTTCACGGCGCCTCTCGCGCACCACCATGATCATGATCAGCAGGACAATGAGCCCGGCCGTCACGAGTGAGGCGATGAAGGCGATCAGGGAGATGTTTTGCACGCTGCCCAGGGAACTGATGGCCGAGTCCAGATTGGTTGAGCCGGAGGTGACATCAACCGTGTCTGCACCCAGTGCGGCAATAAGCGCCGTTTGGGTGGCTGCCATGTTGTCAATGCTGTCCACAGTCACCGTGAGGCTGCTCAACTGTCCCGCCTGGTCCGTGAGCGTCTGCGTTGCTGCAAGGGGCAGGTAGATGGCGTTGTTATCAAACTCGGTGCCGGCGTCGAAGATGCCAGTGACCTTCATGGTCCTGTCCTGGACCGTGAACGTGGAGCCCACCAACAGGCTGTTCTTGGTGGCGAGCGTGCTGCCCACCAGCACCTGCGTGGAGGCGTCTGCAAAGTCGGTGAGCTGGGCCCCGCTGGTGACATTGACGGCCGCCCCGGTGGCTGTTGTGGAAGCGGAAACGCCCGTGGCCTGGATGGGGATGCTGAAACCCGCAGGTGAGGCTGCCGTGTCCTGCCCCGACGTGCTGCCGTTGCTGTTGTTGCGCTGGCCCAACGACCCCGGAGCCACAGCGGATTCCAGGCTGGTGGTGCCGCTGGTGCCGAAGCCGCCGCCCTGGCCGCCCGCGGGCCCGTTGCCCCCGCCGGAGGTGCTGATTTCCGCAGCCTCATTGCGCAGCCGCACGCTCAGCGTCCCGGTCACATTGCTCACGTGCTCGACGGCGGATGCCTGGGTGAGTGCCGCAGCCGTCAACGGCTCGCCGCCGCCCAACCCTCCACGGGATCCCGCCGGATTGACCGTAAGGGTGTTGCCCACCGACGCCTTCAGCGAATCGACCTTGCCGGCAACGGCCTGATTGGCAACCAGCATGGACAGCGCCAGACCAATGGCAACAGCCAATATGATCACCACGGAGCCGGTCCGGATCTTGTTGCGGAAGGCGTTGCCCACGCTTCTGGACACCACACTCATAAATTGCTCCCAACTGTGTGGCCGCCCTCGCGGCGACCGTTCACAAGCAATCGTGTGCCCGGGTTCGGTGCATTCATTATGGAGGTGCTGTGAATGGGCTGTGAGATTCTTCCCGGCTAGACTAAATGCAGCAAACACATGCCAACGTAATTGAGGGTCACTTGCCAGAATTTACCGCCCGCTTTGCCACCGCCGCCGAGATTGCACAGTGGGATTCGCTGGTCACAGCCAACCCCAACGGTGGCAATTTGCTGCAGTCTGAAGCGTTTGCCGCTGTCAAGAAAAACTATGGCTGGGATCCCCAGTTCATTGCCTTCGAGGGCCCGCAGTACACCAGCTACAACCTGGTGCTGGAAAAGTCATTCCCCATTCTGGGCAAGCTCTGGTACCTCATCAAGGGCCCCGACGCGGGAGACGTTTCCGAGATTCCGCCCATGCTGGAAGCCTTGCGAGCCTTTGTGAAACGCGCCAAACTCAATGTGTTTGCCGCGAAGATCGAGCCCGATGTCATTGCCTCGGACGAGGCCCGTGCAGTGCTTACCGGAGCCGGCTTGGTTAAGGTCCCCGACCTGCAACCCAACGACAGCACAGCCCTGCTGGACATCTCACCGGAGCCCAACCAGTTGCTGCGCAACTTGCATTCACGCGGCCGTAACGCCGTGCGCCGGGCCATCCGAGAAGAGGTCCAGGTGGTTCCCATGGAACCTACCGAGGAGACCATGCGCACCATGTACGACCTCATGGTGGGCACCATCACGGCCAAGTCCACCAGCCAGGCCCGAGACTTTGACTACTACAAGCAGTTCTGGAGCGAATTCACCAAGCGCGGCCAGGGCCGTTTCTACTTTGTGTTTGAGGACGGCGTGGCTTCGGTGGGTGCGTTTGTGATCAACTACGGTTCCAAGGCCACGTACAAGGATGGCGGTTCGCTGCAAAAGCGCAACCAGTACGGAGACTCACATTTGGTCCAGTGGGTGGCCATCAACGACATGAAGGAACTGGGTGCTGTGCAGTACGACTTCTGCGGCACGCCGCCGTCGGACAGGCTCAAGGACCCCACGCACCCGCACCACGGTTTGGGCTTGTTCAAGACCAGCTTCTCCAAGACTGTCACCGATTTTGTGGGCTGTTACGACCTGGTACTCAGCCCGTTGCGGTATAAATTGTGGTCTGTGGCAGGTGAGAGGGTGTTTAGGCAGCTCTACACCCGCCGCACAGGAAAGCAGTTCTACTAAATCGTCTTTTTGGCTTCACCGCAGCGGAAGATCCTGCCGCAGTGAGGCCCACGGCCACAGGGAGTAAGAATGACCACCAATCCCAACAGCCGGGATCAAGGCGAGGCTGGCCGAGGCCAGCCTGAAAAAACCCAACATGGGCAAGTTCCTCTGGGGAAAGCCTTCGCCAGGGGCTCCAAGAACGTCCCTGCCGGACTGGGCACTACCGGCCCGGCGCCAACTGCGAGCATGATTCCCGTGGTTTCGCCCGCGCGCCCCAACAAGGCCGCGCGGACTGTGCTGCGCAAGCTGGTGCAGGGCGAAGCCCCGCCCACGGCGCCCATGAACATTGTGGACAGGCTTGCAGGCACCCCCTACGCCAACTTCACCATCCAGGTGGGCAAGGCCGAGGAATCAGCCCGCAAAACCATTGACTTTGCTCTGCGCCTGGCCGAGACAATGTTCAGGTACGGCGCAGGTGCCCTCGAAGTGGAAACCAGCATCATCGCCGTCACCGCGGCCATGGGGTTACGCAACATTGAGGTCGACATCACCAACCAGTCGGTCATCATCAACTACGCCCCGCGGGACGCCGTGCCCATAACGCTGCTGCGGGTGGTGCGGTCCTGGACCAACAACTACGCGGGTCTGGTGGAGGTCCACGAGTTGGTGACAGACATTGCCAGCGGGGGAGTCACCCGGGATGAGGCGCACAGGCGCCTGGACGTCATCATCAAGAAGCCCAAGCCCTTCCCCCGCTGGATGGTGTCCATGGCCGAGGCAGTGTTTGCTGCGGCAGTGGTTGGTGTCATTGGTGGCACAGTGTTTGGCATGATCGTGGCGTTCCTGACCATCCTGCTGGCGGGGCAGGTGGCCCGCGTCCTGGGCAAGTGGCGGGTGCCGGACTTCTTTGTCACAGCCATCAGCTCCTTCATCGTCACCATGGTGGCTGTGCTCTGCTTCATGATGCATGTACCGCTCAGCCCATCCGTGGTGGTTGCCGGCGGCATCCTTTTGATGCTGCCCTCGGGCAGGCTTGTCTCTGCTGTGCAGGATGCCATCAACGGCTTCCCTGTCACAGCCGCAGGCCGGTTCCTCTCAGCATTTCTGACGTTTGGCGCCATAGTTGCGGGCATCGCCGTGGGGCTCGTGACCAGTTCCGTGTTCGGGGCGGACAGACTCAACGTGGCGGAGACCATCTCCGGTACCCTGCCCCTTTTCTGGGTGCTTGCGCTGGTGGCCTTGGCCACTGTGGCCATCTGCATTGCCGAGCAGACATCGCTCAAACTGCTGCTGCCCACCACTGCCGTTGCCGTGATCGGCTACGTGGTCTACTACTACGGCATGGAGTTTGGCCTGGGTGGACGCTTTGCCCCGGCTGTGGCAGCAGTTGTCATCGGCATGCTGGCCCGCGTCATTGCCCTGCGGCTGGGTGCGCCCCAGCTGGTGGTGGCCGTCCCGTCCATCATTTTCCTGCTGGTGGGGCTCTCCATCTTCCGGGCCATGTTCGTCATGACACTGACCCCCGAGGACTCCGTGACGGGCGCCGTTGGCATCTTCAACGCCCTGGTGGTGATCCTCGCGGTTGCTGCGGGCGTGGTGCTGGGCGACAACGCCGCCCGTCCACTCACCCGCAGCAGCGGCCAAAAGGACCGCCGGAGAAACCGCCGGCGGTAACCCCCGTAAGCGCTGGGCGGTCGCCGTCAGCTCTGGGACCCCCGAGCCAACGGTGACCTTGGCGGTGCTGCGGACCGCCATTTTTCCGGCGACTATCCGACACGTCGGCCGCGGGCGGCCTTTGGTGTCTCCTTTACGTCGCCTACAAAAAATGTCGGCTCCGCAGCCCCAACAAATTCGGGCCGGACATTCCGGAGCGAGGATGGATTTTGCTCGCGAGGAACGAGCGGCAAAATCTTACTGCTCGCGAGGGATGTCCGGCCCGAATTTGGCGGACTACAGGCGAACTACAGGATTTTGCCGATGGGCTGCTTCTTTTCGGCTTGGAAGTAGTCCTCGGTGCGGCCGTAGGCCCAGTAGCCCGAGAGGGACACCTGCGAGCGATCCAGGCCCCGCTGCTTGAACAGCAGATCGCGCAGGGCCTTCATGTATTCGCGTTCGCCGTGGACAAAAGCGTCGACAGTGCCAGCCGGCCACGGACCGTTGGCGACGGCGTCCAGCAGGGCGGTGCACTGATCGGGGGTGGCGCCGTCGCGGAACACCCAGGTGAGTTCAACGCCGCTGGGCTTGGCCACGGGCTGGATGTCGGCAGCCGTGTCCACCTCGATGTAGGCGTGACCCCGGGCATCTACCGGCAGGGACTCCAGGGATGAGGCAATGGCCGGCAAGGCCGATTCGTCGCCGGCAAACAGGTACCAGTCGGCGTCGGCATTGGGCTTGTAGGCGCCGCCGGGGCCGGAGAAAATGATCCTGTCTCCGGGAGTTGCGGCGTTGGCCCACGGTCCGGCCAGCCCGGAATCGCCGTGGATGACAAAGTCGATTGCCACTTCCTGGGCAGCCACATCGACCCACCGCAAGGTGTAGGTGCGGGTCATGGGCCAGTGCTCCCGCGGCATGGACTCGCGCAGCGCAAAGACGTCAACGGGTTCGGCGTAGTCCACCCCGGGCACCAGGAAATGAATCTTCACATACATGTCAGTGGCGTCCTTGGCCGTGAACTCGGCCAGGGCCGGGCCGCCAGCCACAATGCGCACCATGTGCGGGCTGAGCTGTTCACGCCGGCGCACCGTGAGGGTGAACTGGGTGCGCGGTTTAACGGCGGGCGCCACGACTGTGGCGGTTGGGGTCTCTGCTGTTGTCACAATTGTCTCCTCGATGCGGGCACAGGCCAGCAGGGGCTGGGGCGCTAACGCCCCTAGTTAGGTTCTCCTAACAAGTCTAGTTCACCGGGAGTGCCCAGTCGATTGGGGCCGCGCCTTGGGCGGCCAGCAGCTCATTGACGCGGCTAAAGGGCCTGGAGCCAAAGAATCCGCGCGAGGCCGACAACGGGCTGGGGTGGGCCGACTCGATCACGGCCGTCCCCTCCAGAAGTGGTGCCAAGCGCTGGGCGTCGTTGCCCCACAGCACGCTGACCAGGGGCTGCTTGCGTGCAGCCAGCGCGGCGATGATGGACTCGGTCACTTCCTCCCACCCACGACGCCGGTGGGAGCCCGCCGCTCCCGGCGCCACGGTGAGCACCCGGTTGAGTAGGAGGACGCCCTGGCTGGCCCAGGCGCTCAGGTCGCCGTGGGCGGCCGGCGGGATCCCCAGATCGGCGCTGAGTTCCTTATAGATGTTGTTCAGGCTGCGCGGGAGCGGCCGCGTTCTTTTGTCCACCGAAAACGCCAACCCCACCGAGTGCCCGGGCGTGGGGTACGGGTCCTGGCCAACAATCAGGACCTTGACCTGGTCCATGGGTGTGCCCAACGCACGCAACACCAAAGTGGGGTGGGGCAGGAAGCGGGTTCCGGCGTCGTACTCCCTGGTGAGCATGGTCCCCAACTCGCGCAGATTGGAGTCAAGTGGCGCCAGCGCTGCGGCCCAATCCGGTGCCATCTGGCTCAGTGGCTCCGTTCGCAACGATTCCAGGGCCTGCAGCTGATCCTGGCTCCACGGAGGCGGTGCTGGCATGTCGAAGAGGCTCGGTGTGCTGTCCATAGATTCCATTGTGGGCCATGGAAGACGTCCGCAAGAGTGGTCCACAGGGGCAGCCGGCTGAGTTGTTGTCCACAGTTTTCCAAATGACAGGGGTGTCATTCGCACCTATTATGGACAGAGCAGGGCATTGATCATGTGTTGCGTACGCGTCGAAAATGAATGGAGGGCCGTTGTGGTCGAGACAGACCAGCATGGGCAGCCCCTCGCGGACGACGCCGACGTGCCCGGTACCGCGGAAGGCGCCAGTGAGCATGTGCTCAGCGAGCGTGAAGAGCAAATGTTGGGTCTGGAGCGGCAGTGGTGGAAGTACGCCGGTGCCAAGGAACAGGCCATTCGGGAGCTGTTTGACCTCTCGGCAACCCACTACTACCAGGTGCTCAACGCGTTGATCGACACGGAAGCTGCGTTGGCGCATGACCCGATGCTGGTCAAACGGTTGCGTAGACTACGGTTGTCGCGCCAACAGGCCCGTTCCGCACGCCGGCTCGGCAATTGACGCGCCCTTCACCACGATTACCCACAAGGACACCACTGCACTATGAGTAAATACCCGCGGGATGAATTCGACGCGATCGAGGAGAACTCGGCGCGCCACGGCGTTCACCGCGCTTCCATGGAGATCCAGGGACGCTCCCTGCTGCCCCTGATGATTGTTGGAGTGGTGGCGCTGTGCATCGGCGTGCTGGCATTTTTCATCATGCCCAAGATGCTCAGTAACACAACACCCAACCAGCCTGCCGTGGTCAACAGCAGCACCGCGCCGGCAACCCCTGCTCCCAGCGTTGTACCCACCACCCAGGCGCCCACCACGGCGCCAGTGGCCACGCCGTCACCCACACCCACACCCACACCCACCCCCACCCCCGCCTCGGCGGTGGACAAGAGCGTTCCGGTGGCGATATTCAATGCAGCAGGTGTTCCCGGCCTGGCGAGCAGATATTCAGGACTGGTCACGGCCCAGGGCTGGACCGTTTCGCAGTCGGCCAACTGGGCGGGGCAACCGCAGCCGGCGTCGGTTATTTTCTATAGCGGCACCGTGCAGAAAGCCAATGCCGAGTCCTTGTCCAAAACGTTGAACATCCCCACCTTGGTGGACACAGCCGAGCTGGGCATTCCCCTGGCCGTGGTGCTGGGGCCCGGAGCCTAGGCAGCCAGGCGGGATCTGCACCCTCCGGGCTCGGCTACCGGAAAGAGTGATGGCGGGCAAACCTGATTGGTTTGCCCGCCATCACTTTTTGTTCAAATCAGCACGTCAGGACCCTGAAGAACTAGTCCTTCAGAGGAATGCCCTTGGCGTCGGTCTTGAACGGGTCTGCGCCAACGAGGATCATGATGCCTTCAATGAAGCCCCAGATTCCACCAAGTCCGAATGTCACAAAAGTCACGACAATTTGAATGACACCCATTTTTGTGTCGCCAAGGTAGAAACGATGGATACCCAGGGAGCCCAGCAAAATACCCAGGATGCCGGCCACAATCTTGGACTTCTGCTCTGCACCGTACTGCATGCCGTAAGCGGGCTGCTGGCCGTAACCTGGCTGGCCATAGTTCTGCTGCACGCCGGGCTGCGGGTAGCCGGCCTGAACGTTCTGCTGGTCGTAGCCCGCCTGAGCGCCAGGCTGCGGGTACATCGGGGCCTGCGAAGCCTGCGGGTAGGCCGGGGCCACCGGTGTTTCGGCGGGAGCTGCGGGCGCCTGGTAGGCGGGGGTCGGGACGGTCGGTGCCTGGTACTCGGGAGTCTGCGGGGTTGCGGGCTTGTCGTAGCCTGCGGGAACGGCGGCCGGGGTTGCCGGCTGTTCGGGCTGTGAATTCTCACTCATGATGTCTCCTGGTGCTAGTGCTGCGGCGCAAGGCCCTGCCGGGCGGCAGTGGGTGACCCATGTAAATGCGCGAATCGGAATACTTACAAGCTCCACGCTAGTCTCTTGCCGCCCCGGCTGAAAGAGCCACCCGCCCGTGGCGGCGAATGTGTCCTGTATTGCACGGCGGCAGTGCCCAAAACCGCGCCCATGTTCCCGTTCGCCTGAAGCTCACACAGCCCGCTCCGCTTGCACTCTGCTGTGCCGAGTGCTAATTATTGAGTTAGCACTCTGAGGTGGCGACTGCTAATTATTAGCCGGCCAGCCGCCGTCGGAGTATTGAACTTTCCTCATTGGGTGAGGGTTCGCGGCCGCTGTATATAGATCAACGGCCGCGCATCCGTCCGTCGCGGGCACCGTGATGGGGATTTCTGTATCCAAAATGACTGTCCCGAAAGGACTGAAGCCTCCATGGCCAAGCTCATTGCATTTGATGAAGAGGCACGCCGCGGTCTTGAGCGTGGATTGAACATCCTCGCCGACGCCGTCAAGGTAACCTTGGGCCCGCGCGGGCGCAACGTTGTTCTCGAGAAGAAGTGGGGCGCCCCCACAATCACTAACGATGGTGTCTCCATCGCCAAGGAAATCGAACTTGACGATCCTTACGAGAAGATCGGCGCTGAGCTGGTCAAGGAAGTCGCCAAGAAGACTGATGACATTGCCGGCGACGGCACCACCACGGCAACCGTGTTGGCTCAGGCTCTGGTCAAGGAAGGCCTGCGCAACGTAGCTGCCGGCGCCGACCCGCTCTCCTTGAAGCGCGGCATCGAGAAGGCTGTTGCAGCCGTCATCGAGCAGCTGCTGGCTTCCGCCAAGGAAATCGAGACCAAGGAAGAGATCGCAGCCACCGCTTCCATCTCCGCCGGCGATCCCGAAATTGGCGCCCTCATTGCTGAGGCCCTGGATAAGGTTGGCAAGGAAGGTGTTATCACCGTCGAGGAGTCCAACACCTTCGGCCTGGAACTGGAACTCACCGAAGGCATGCGCTTCGACAAGGGTTACATCTCCGCTTACTTCGTGACCGACACCGAGCGCCAGGAAACGGTCCTTGAAGACCCGTACATCCTGATCGTTAACTCCAAGATCTCCAGCGTCAAGGATCTTGTTGCAGTTCTGGAAAAGGTTATGGCTTCCAACAAGCCGTTGCTGATCATCGCCGAAGACATTGAAGGCGAAGCTCTTGCCACGTTGATCGTGAACAAGATCCGCGGCCTGTTCAAGTCCGTTGCCGTCAAGGCTCCGGGCTTCGGCGACCGCCGCAAGGCTCAGCTGGCCGACATCGCCATCCTCACCGGTGGCCAGGTCATCGCTGAAGAAGTTGGCTTGAAGCTGGAAAACACCACCCTTGACCTGCTGGGCAAGGCTCGCAAGGTTGTTGTCACCAAGGACGAGACCACCATTGTTGATGGTGCCGGCGACGCCGAAGCCATTGCTGGCCGTGTTGCACAGATCCGTGCCGAGATCGAAAACTCCGATTCGGACTACGACCGCGAGAAGCTGCAGGAACGTCTGGCCAAGCTGGCCGGCGGCGTTGCAGTCATCAAGGCCGGTGCCGCAACCGAGGTTGAGCTCAAGGAGCGCAAGCACCGCATCGAAGACGCAGTGCGCAACGCCAAGGCTGCTGTTGAAGAAGGCATCGTCCCCGGCGGTGGCGTTGCCCTGATCCAGGCTGGCGTGAAGGCTTTCGCAGGTTTGAAGCTGACCGGCGACGAGGCCACTGGCGCCAACATCGTCAAGGTTGCCATCGATGCACCGTTGAAGCAGATTGCCTTCAACGCTGGCATGGAGCCCGGCGTAGTTGTTGACAAGGTTCGCGGCCTGCCCGTTGGCCACGGCCTGAACGCTGCAACCGGCGTTTACGAAGACCTGCTGGCTGCCGGCGTCAACGACCCGGTAAAGGTAACCCGTTCCGCACTGCAGAACGCGGCTTCCATTGCTGGCTTGTTCCTCACCACCGAAGCTGTTGTAGCCGACAAGCCCGAAAAGGCTGCACCGGCTGGCGGCGGCGGAGACGACATGGGCGGCATGGGCGGTTTCTAACCCCCACCCCCTGAACGGCTAGTCAAAAACACCCCTGCCCCGCGGGGATGGATTTCGCGAAAAGCATGCGAAATCCATCCCCGCTACGGGCAGGGGTGTTTTTTCTTTTCCCTGCTTGGGCTGCGAAAACCGCCACTCTTGCAATTGGATGTCAGTGGAGTCTGAAAGTATGGATGCATGACTATTACTGCTGCTGCCGATGGTTCGGCTTTAGGTAATCCTGGACCTGCTGGCTGGGCTTGGTACGTGGACGAGAATTGCTGGCGCGCCGGTGGCTGGCCCCACGGCACCAACAATATGGGCGAGCTCATGGCTGTCCTTGATTTGTTCGTTTCCACTGCCCACATGCCTGAGGAGCCGTTGCACATTCTGTGTGACAGCCAATACGTCATTAACTCTGTGACCAAGTGGATGCCGGGCTGGAAGCGCAAGGGCTGGAAGAAGTCGGACGGGAAGCCCGTTCTGAACCTTGATCTACTCAAGGAGATTGACGCCGCCCTGGTGGGCCGCAAATACACCTTTGAATGGGTCAAGGGGCATGCTGGCCATGACTTGAATGAGGCGGCCGATGACCGCGCCCGGGCCGCCGCCACCGCCTACCAGGCCAAGCGTGAGCCGAATGCCGGTCCGGGTTTCCCCGGAGCCAAGGCTCCCACCGAGTCCAAGGAGTTGAACGACGCCGGAACATCCCGTCCCGCGCAGAAGTCGCCTCCGGTGGCCCCAGCCCAGAAGACCTTGTTTCTGGATGAACTGGAGCAGCCGGACCTGTTTTCCATGCTGGAGGATGAAGCGGATCCCGCCTTCGCCGCTCACCACGCTGGCGCGCTGGATGCCGTGGTGGGGCTGGAGCGGGAACTCCTGGACCCTAGAGTTCGCGCGGATCCGCTCCGGTCGGGGGAGCTGCTGCACCCGGACTTCGAGGAAATTGGCGCATCAGGCCGCCGATGGAGCCGCCAGGAAGTCCTAGAGATGTTCAACGACGAGGAGCCTGCCGCGGTTGAGTTGCAGGTCCTCTCCCTCTCCCAAGTGGACACCTCCACGGCCCTGCTGAGCTACCGCAGTGTCTCCCCGGCCGGAAGCGCGCTGCGCAGTTCCTTGTGGCAGGTTGAAGACGGCCAGTGGCGGCTGCGGTTCCACCAGGGCACACCGGAAAGCTAGAACGGGGCCTCAATGTCGCCCTGGGTCTGCAGATAGACGCGTCCCGTGGGTGTGGTGGTCCGGGTGACTCCCGGGCCCACATTTTCAACTGTCCAGCCGGTGTGGGGGTCATCCTTGGCATGGTGGCAGTACGGACAGCGCGGCCGCAGGTTCTCAAGGCTGGTTTCGCCCAAGGGCAACAGAGTGCCATCCGCACTGTAGCTGTATCTGCCGAAGGGTCTGGTGTGGTCCAGCTCGCAGGACGCGGCCGGGCGGTCGCAGCCGATTCCGGTGCAGACAGGATCCTTCAGGCGCACCTCCCTGCCCATGGACTTGGGCGGTTTACGGGACTTGCGGCCGATGCTGGTCACTCTGCCGGTATCCGGATTCGCGAGGAATCGTCGCCAGAACGTGGCGGTAGCCGCCAGTTCCCTGGCCTGTTCCGCCGGTATGGGCCCGTAGCCGGCCAGAATGGCCGATTGGGAGGACAGCCCCAGAAGCGTTTGGTCCGAGACCGTGACGTTGATGGTCGCCGGAATGCGCTTCTTAAAGAAGGGGCCGCCCGCCTGACGTGGATGGTCCTCGCACTGGCCGCAACCGCCGCAACCCGAGGGGTGGAGGAGGGCCTGGTGCAGTAGATCCATGAGGACATCGGCGCGGTACTCGTTGAGTGAGCGCGAGGGGCGGCCCGTGGGGGTGGTGCCATGGCTGTCCTCGCCGCAGCTTTTCGCGTTGCGGGCCCAGCTGTCGATTGAATTGAAGAACAGTGTGGCTTCCACAGCGGGCAGGCGGGCCGCTAGGTAGGCCATGCCGTCGTCCAGCGGCGTCAGCCAAACATCGCGCTCGGTCCGGGCCCGTTGGTGCCGCGTTTGGAGCGGCTCCGGATTGATTTTCTCTGCGGCAGCCCTGACCTTGCGCAGCAAGGCATTGGGGTTGGTGTTCATGGCAGACCTCAGGAGCCGTGGTTCAATCTGGTGCAGAAGTTCCGCTGGAGTGTTGTGGGTTCCTTGCACAATGGCCCTGACCCGGCGCGCATCCAATGACCCGTCGGCGAACTGGGAAAAGGTGTCCGGCAGGTGTCTTGTCAGCAGCTCGGCATCGCAGATGAGGCGTTCGGCTGCACCAACGCCAATGGCGAACAGCGCCATGAGTTCAGCGGCAGCGTAGCGGGACCTGTCAGGATGGTTGGCAGGCGGCTGCTCGCCCACAACCGGCGGGCGGCGGGTGGAGAACTCGGCGATGGCCGCCGACTGCCGGGCCATGGCCCAGGACGATTGGCGCTCTGTGGCCTGGATGTAGCTCAGTAGGTCATCGTCGCCAAGGCTGCCGGGGTCGATTGCGTCCAGCGCATCGACTCCCCGCTGAGCCGTCCAGGGAACGTACTCAGCCTGCTCCTGTGCCGTCATGACAGGGAGTAGCCTCTCCACACGTTTCAGGCCGCCATAAACTTTGACGTTGACCGGCGGCGGCATGGTCAACGGCTCGGCCGCCCGAAGTACGTTGATTCTCAGCTTCCGTGTGGCTTGGGCGGAGGCTTGCCCTTCATGGGCGTCTCCGTCCCAGAGCGGATCGCCGCGTTGCTGGAGGGCGTCGGCCTCAACCAAGGCCATAAACGCTGACTCGTCATCGACAGGCTCTGGGCCGCCACCACCTGAGTCGTCGGGGTAGTAGAGAGAAGCGTCGGCATCCGCTTGGGCCTGCAGTTCCTCCCACGTAGGAAGCGCAGCCTGTGTAGCCATGCGGGGCTCGCCGGTGACGGGATCAACCGAAAAGGGATCCGGCGGTTGGGCGGTGGCCGCATGGAGATACGCCTCGAATGCCGCATCGAGGTTGTGTCCTTGAATTGACGGTCCGGAAAGGTTGGAATCCTCTGAAGATCCGGGCCAATTCTGCGTGCCCATGGTGATATTATATCCGAAATAAAGTAAGAGTTCTATAGTTTTCTGTGACAAATATTCGAGAGTGGGTGGGCCCACGCTGGCGAGGGACCCGCCGTGAGCGTGTGAGCGGTGGGAGCCGGTGGGGACTAGCGCGCAGTGAACATTCGGGTGTTGGCGTCTTCCGTTTGCGCGTATTGCGTTGCTGCCATGGACAGGGCGGCGTTGATGCTTTCCAAGGATGCTTCCACGCGCAACTCTGTGGCGTGCCATTCCTGGAGGAGTAGCTGGAAGTTGTTGGCTGCCATGCCTGTCCAGGTGGACTGCAGGTCCAGGAGGTTGCGCTTCATGGCGTCAACTTCCATGCGAATCCGCTCCACTGAGCCCTTGACCGCCGTGCTTTTGACAGCGAGGTCGTCGCTGTTGACGTTGAACTGTGCCATGACCATTGCCTTCCCTGCGGGGTGAAACTGCCCGAACATCGTTGACAGTTCCCAGCCTAGAAGCAGGCCATGGCCGGTGGCAGCCGTACTGTGGCAGATGTGGATGGCAGGCAACCCGGACCCGGCTGTGGATGAACCAGTGACCGGGGTGTCTTCCTTATTCCTGCGGTGCCTGACTGGGAGGCGACGCCGGGGCCGCCGGCATGGCGTCTTGGGGCAGGGCGGGCGGCGCTGCCACGTGGGTGTCGTCGAACGTTACCTCTTCATCTGTCTCGGAGTCAGCCTCGTGGCCCGCATCCGGAGCGGCGAAGGGCAGCTCGATCACCAGGGTTGCGCCGCCGCCAGGGGTGGTCTCCAGCCGCACGGTTCCGGCATGTGCTGCCACAATGGCCGACACGATTGCCAGGCCAAGGCCGCTGCCGCCGGTGTTCCTGTCACGCGAGGAATCCGCTCGGTAGAAACGCTCAAAGACGCGGGGGGCCTCCTCCTCGGAAATGCCGGGGCCATGGTCGCGAATCTTGATGACTGAGAACTGTTGCCCGCCCTCGTGGCGGGTGCCCACCATGATCTCTATGGGGGATCCCTCGGGGGTGTACCGCAGCGCATTGCCCATGAGGTTGGCCACCACCTGACGCAGCTTTGCCTCATCCCCCAGGGTGGGTGCGGCGGCCCCGGGGCCACCATCGAGTCCGACGACGGTGAAGGTCCTGTCGCGCGCCGCAGCACGGGCATCGAGCACGGCGTCGTGGCCAATGATGAGCAGGTCAACGGGTTTGCGCTGCAGGGGCCGCTGCTCGTCGATCCGGGCCAGCATGAGCAGGTCCTCGACCAGTTCGCCCATGCGCTTGGCTTCGCTTTCAATGCGGCCCATGGCCGTGCCCACATCCTCCGGCGTTTGCAGCGCCCCATGGCGGTACAGTTCGGAGAAACCGCGGATCGTGACAAGAGGGGTCCGCAATTCGTGGGAAGCGTCTGCCACAAAGCGGCGCATCTTCTTTTCGGAAGCAGTCCGGGCGGCAAAGGCATGCTCAATATGCGCCAGCATGGCGTTCAGCGAACCGGACAATCTGCCCACCTCCGTGGCAGGATTCTCAATGTCCACCCGCCGGGACAGATCACCTGCGGCGATGGCTGCGGCGGTTTTTTCCACCCGGCTCAGAGGCCGGAATGATCTGGTGACTGTCCAGTAGGCAATCATGGTGCCCAGGGTGATGGTCAGGATTGCGACGCCGGCAATCACCACAGCCAGCCGCTCCATGGTGATGTTCAGGCTCTCGTAGGGCAGACCCACCACAACATAGCCTGTGTAGACGTCTTTAGCACCGAGCGGATTGGGGATCTCGAAGCCCTGCGGCGCAATAACGGTGATCCGCCAGGGTGCGCCACCATCGCTGCTGGGAACCGTGAACGTCTGCCCGTTGAGGGCCGCGGCCTCGTCAGAGGTGTAGTTGGGATAGGCGGGCTTGTCTTTGCCGGAACGGTTCTGGTCAGCAAGTGAGCCGTCGTAGAAATGAAAGCCCACATAGTAATCAAAGCTGAACGGTGTTTGGCCCGCGTTCTTGGAATCGACTGTGCCGTAACGAATGATGGATTCTTGGAACGTTGTGAGCTGGGTGTCCATCTGGTCTTCCAGAAAGGAGTGCAGCAAAAGGAACGTTGTGGCCCCCAGCGCCAGCAGGGACAAGCTCAGCAGAGCGCTGATGATGGCCACCAGCTGTGAGCGCAGGGAGGCGTTCTTCCACAACGTAATCAATGTCTTGGTGGTGCGCTAGCGCTTGTCGGCCGTTCGCAGCACGTAGCCCACGCCGCGCTTGGTCTGGATCAGGGCAGGCAGCGAGGCGTCGGTGTCCACCTTGCGGCGCAGGTAGGAAATGTAGGACTCCACAATGGAGGCGTCGCCGTTGAAGTCGTACTCCCACACATGGTCAAGGATTTGGGCCTTGGACAGCACGCGGTTGGGGTTCAGCATCAAGTAACGCAGCAGCTTGAACTCGGTGGGGGAAAGTTCAACCGTCTTGCCGGCGCGGCGCACCTCGTGGGCGTCGTCGTCGAGCTCCAGATCGGCAACGCGCAGCACGGCGTCGTCGTCCTCCATGGGCTGGGTGCGGCGCAGCACGGCACGGATGCGGGCCACCACCTCATCGAGGCTGAACGGCTTGGTGACGTAATCATCCCCGCCAACCGTCAGGCCGGTGACCTTGTCCTCGGTGTCATCCCGCGCCGTGAGGAACAGGACAGGGAAATGGCGGCCGGCGGCCCGCAGGCGGCGGGTCACCGTGAAGCCGTCCATGTCAGGAAGCATCACGTCCAGAACGGCAAGGTCGGGGTTGTGCTCCTCAGCAGCAGCGAGGGCCTCACGGCCATTTGCGGCCGCAATCACCTCAAACCCGGCGAAACGCAGGGAGGTGGAGAGGAGTTCACGAATATTGGGCTCGTCGTCAACAACGAGCAACTTAGCTTCTGGTCCGGTCTTCTTCACCATTACAGTCTCCGACTATTGGCTGGGAATACGCTGGATATTCCTTGGGTAAGTACTGTCAGCTTACGCCCAGTCAGCTCCCAGCTCTAGTAGGGGATGGCAAAGATTTCCTGGCGCTGGGTGGCGCTTGCCGCGGCCGGCAGAACCAGCTTCTTCAAGAAGCCGGTGTCGCCGGTCGCCAGGCACCAGCGCAGCAATTCCGCACGCATCGCCTCCATCTGGGGAGCATGGGCCAGCTCCATGGCAAGATTCCTCTGCTCGCCAGGGTCCGTGGCGAGATTGTGCAGCTGTTCCCTATATTGCCCCCAGCTATACACCGTGTACTTCCAGGTACCCAGGAGCAGAGCCCGTCCGGTGGTGCCTGCGCCGGGAAGTGCGTCGGCGTCGCTGAAAACCGTCTGCACCACCACGGGCCCGGGGTCAGGCGCCAGCACCGAGCCCACAGCCAGGTTAGCCGGGGCGGCAATCCCTGCCACCTCGCACAGCGTGGGCAGCAGCCCCAGGACCGGCGAAACAGGGGAGTGAGCCACAGCCGCGTCGCGCCCCGGTACATGGATCAAGAACGGCACCCGGATGCACTCCTGATAGAGGGCCGTCTTTTGGTTCCAGCCGTGGGAGGAATCTCCATCGCCGTGGTCGCTGACAAATACGACGGCGGTCCGCGCCAAGTCGATTCCCGCCAGCAGCTGCCCGATTCGCCGGTCGACGCGCTCCACCAGGGCCGCATAAGCGTGGCGGTAGAGGCGCCAATCGTCGGCGGTGTTGGCGTTGCTGCCGTACAGCCGGGCGGCGACTTCCCTCTCGGTGGTTAGTGCCTGTGGCGCGTAGGGTGCGGGCGAAAAGTTGTTGGGCAGCGGCGGCGCCTCCAGTACGGTGACGGGCGGGACGTCGCCGTAGGGCATCGGCTGGGCGCGGGCATATTCACAGATGGTGTGCGGGTCATCAAAGGACGCCACCAGGAGGTACGGGCGTCCACTTTCTGCAGCCCCCGGAGCCCGGCTGCCCAGCCAGTCAGTGCACGCCTCCACCAGCCCCTCATCACCGAAGGGGTGGATGGGGGCAAAACCGTCCCGGGTCGAAGCACTGGCCTGGCGGGCATGCCACTTGCCGGCATAGGCGCAGTCGTAGCCGTGGGCGGTAAACCAGTGACCCAGCGACTCCGGCCCGCATCCCGGGTCCGGCCCGGTTCCCGGGCTGCTCGCGGCGTTGGACATGACCCCGAGCTGGTGCGGATATTTTCCGGTGACCATGGCGCTGCGGGCGGGCACACACAGCGGGAACGGCGTGTAGGCCTGGGTGAAATGTGTGGACTGCGCGGCCAACCTGTCCAGGTGCGGCGTCCTAAAATGCGCGTCCGTGTCGCGCCGCCGGTCAAGGGCGTGGGCCGCGAATTGGTCGGCCATGATGAGCAGGATGTTCATGGCGCCGCCACCAGTGCCGCCAGCGCCTCCGCGCCCACCCACGATTGGCCCGCCGCGGCCAGCGCGTCCGCCAGTGCCGCGGCGTGCGCCTGCACCAGGCCGGAATCGGTGATGTTGTTGAGCTCGTAGGGATCGGCGGCCAAGTCATAGAGGGTGGTCTCAAATCCTCGATCCGGATGCAAAGTGGCAATGAACTTGCTAGTGTCCGTCCGCAGGCCGCGCCTGTCCACGTCCTCATCGTCGCGGGGGTAATAAAAATACAGGGCCGACGCCGGAGCCTCCTGGGGCGGGCTGCCCGCCTTCTCTGCCAGCAGGGCCGCGGAAATATCCCGGCCCTGCATTTGTGCCGGGACCCGGCCGCCCAGGCCCAGGAGGCCCAGAATTGTGGGGGCGATATCCACACTGGACAGGCCGCCGTGGGTGGGTGCCGGGTCCAGTCGTCCGGGCCACTGCAGGACAAAGGGGATCCGCATGGACTCCTCGAAGGGCACGTTTTTGTAGAGCAACCCGTGGCTGCCCATTTGCTGGCCGTGGTCGGAGGTGAAGATGACCAGCGTGTCCTTGGCGAGGCCAAGGGTGTCCAGGGATGCCATCAGCCGGCCCACCTGGGCGTCGATAGCGCTGATGGCCGCGTAATACAGGGGCGCGATGGTTGCCGCCTCACGGCCAGCCTCGGAATTCAGCTCCACATTGGGCCGGTTCAATAGCACTTCCGGGGAGAGCTCCGCGTAGCCGCGCTCGTGCTCCGGTGGCAGCTGGTCAAAGGGCTGGTGCGGCGGGTTCCATGAAACAGCCAAGGCAAAGGGGGTGCCGGCGCGGGCGGGAGCGGCGGCCCGCCCCAGAAACTCCACCGCAACGTCCGTCTCATGGGCGGCCGACCACCCTGTGACGTTGACGCGTTGGTGCCGTCCGGCGTCGCCCGTCCAATAGTGCGGGCTCAGGTGGGCATCGTTGCAGCCGTAGGAATACCAAAAGTCAAAGCCGTGACGCCGGTCAGGGGGCGAGTACGCATCCCAGTACCGGCCGTCCTCCAGCACGCCGGCTCCATGGATGGCATCGTCGGGGACAGGTGCCTCCAAATGCCATTTACCGATGTAGCCGGTGTTGTAGCCGGCATCCCTCAAAACTGCAGCCCAGGACGGGGCATCGGGACGCAGGCCCACACCCCACCCGGCGGTTTCGGAGTTCACGTTGTGGGTGACGCCGTTCGCCTCGGGATACTGCCCGCTCATCATCATGGCCCGGTGCGGGCTGCACACAGGGTAGTTGCTGACGGCGTTCGCCAAAGAAACTCCGCTGGCCGCCAAGGAATCCAAAAAGGGGGTGGATACGGGGTCGCCGCCCGGCTCCAGGCACATGGCCCGGAACTGGTCGGCGACAAGGAACAGCAAGTTGGGGGAGGACATTATTTGCCCATGCCCAGGGTCAGGCCCTCGGTGAGCCGCCGGCCCAGCCACACATAAATGATGAGCATGGGCAGGACCACGATGCAGAGTCCGGCGAACAGTCCACCCCAGTCGGCGCCCGAGTAGGTCTGCTGCTGCACAAAGGAGATCAAGGCAACCGGCAGCGTGTACTTTTCGGTGGACTGGATCAAGGTCAGGGCCAGCAGCGTCTCATTCCAGTGCGCCACCACCTGCAGCACAAACGCCGTCAGGATGCCGCCCTTGGCGAGCGGAAGCGTGATCTGAACGAAGGTGCGCAGGGCGGAAGCGCCGTCGAGCGCGGCAGCTTCCTCCATCTCCAGCGGCAGGCTGCGGAAGAACGCCGTCAGCAGGAACACAGTGAACGGCATGGACATGGCAATGTAGACCAGGTTCAGGCCGATCAGGCTGTCGGTCAGGTTCACCTCGTTGAGCATGATGAACAAGGGGATCAGGATGACCTGTGCCGGGATGCCCAGGCCCAGAATGAAGTACAGGCTCAAGCCCCCGGTGAGGCGGCTTTCCACCCGGCTCAGATAGTACGCGGCCGGTGCGGCAATGGCCACCGTCAAGAATGAGGAGACGCCCGTGGTGACAACGCTGTTGAAGGTGGCCGTGGCGAAGTCGCTGACAGTCCAGGCCCGGACAAAGTTGGAGAAGTCAATGCTGGCCGGCATGCCCCAGGGGTCGCTGAGGATGGCCCGGGTGTCACGGAACGCCTGCAGGACCATCCACGCCAGCATGGCGATGCTGATGGCCACCACGGCCCACAGCAGGACCACGCCAATACTGCGGATGACGTTGTTCTCCGCGCGCAGCGCGGGGCTGACGCCGCGGTGGTTCCTGCTGCGGGGTTTGGCCGGCTCGGGAGTTTTTGTGGCTTGGGGTGCTGTGAGGGTGCTCATGGGGATTCCTTAGAATTCAACGGCGTCACGGCGCATGGCGCGGCGCAGCAGGACGACGAGTACCGAGACCAGTGCCAGCGAGATGATCGCCGACGCCGTGGCGGCACCGTAGGCGGGCGTGGACTGGCCGGAGAACGCTGTGACGTAGGTGTACACGGCCGTGGTCCAACTTTGCGTGGGGGGAATGCCTGCGCCGCTGCTGCCACCGAAGACCCAGATGATTTCAAAGATCTTGATGGAGGAGATGGTCCAGAGCACGGCGCAGGTGCCGAAAACGTCCCAGGTCAGGGGCAGGATCACATAGCGCAGGCGTTGAAACGCCGTGGCCCCGGCCAAGGCGCAGTCCTCATAAAAGTAGGGCGGGATGCGGTCGACGCCGGCCATCAGGATGGTGGTGAAGTAGCCCGTGGTGGTGGCAACCAGGGTTGCCATGATGAGCGGGAAGATGTTTTCCTGCGCCAGCCATGCCGGTGGTTCGGTGATGCCCAAGGGCTTGAGGAGGGTGTTGACCATGCCGCCGGGGTTGAAGATGAATCCGGCCAGCACGCCAAAGACCAGCGCGTTGATCAGGTGCGGGAAGAAGATGACATTGCGGGCAATCTTCTTTCCCGCCATGTCGCGCAGCACAAGCGTCATGGCAAACGCCAGAATGAAGATCGCGGCACCCACCACAAACAGCAGCAGCAAGGTGTTGCCGAAGGACTTCAGGAAAAGATCGTCCTTGAAGACCCGCACGTAGTTTTGCAGGCCAACAAATTTCATGGGGCCGGAACCAGCCCACACGTGCAGGCTGATCCAGCCGGCACCGATGGCCGGAACAATGAACAAAACCGTGTAGAAGACAAAGGCGGGGCCCACGAAGGGCACCAGAAGCTTGCGGCGTTGCCGGTCAATGCTGCTGCCGCCCTGCCCCGGCCTCGCCCTTTTGGCGGAAGCAGGAGCGGGGGAGGCAGCAGCGCCGTGGCGTCCAAGAGAGGTGGACATCTAGCTGTTGTCCTTCCAGTACCCGATCTGGGCGGCCTTCATCTTGGCCACAAATTCCTCGGCCTTGATCTTGCCCAGGAACAGCTCGTCATTGATGGGCCACAGGATCTTCTCCACATAACCCGGCGCCGTGACGCCGTCATTCTGCAGGTACACGCCGTCCGCGCTGTCCAGGGCCTTCTTGACGGAGGCGATCTCCGGGGCCGTGGCCGCGTCGGTGCGGATGGGCAGTACCTTGGCGTCTGTACCGTAGGCGTCCTGGTACTTCTTGCCCAGCATGAAGGTGGCCAGTTTCTGCGCCAGCTTGGGGTTCTCCGCCTTCTTCGGGATGGCCCAGCCAACAAAGTCCGCACGCACGGTCTTCGGCTGGCCGGCAACGGGCGGGAATGGGAAGGAGGAGAACTTGAAGCCCTCGGCAGCGTAGGTGCTGGTCTCGGTGGGAATCCACGAACCGTTGAGCAGCAATTCAGCGCCGCCGTTGGCCCACACCTGCTGCTGGGCCGGCCACTTGCTGGCGTTGTAGCCCTTGACCAGGTAGCCGCCCTGGGCGATCTGCTCAACCTTCTTCGCAGCCGCCAACACGGACGGTGTATCCCAGGCTGCGCCGGACTTGTCCTCGGCCACCTTGGCGAAGGCGCCCGTGCCGTCGGTGCGGACCAGGGCCGTGGTGAACCACATGGAGTTGTAGCCGGCAATGTCGCCGTCGGCTGCCAGGGGCACCTTGCCCTCGGCCTTGAACGTGTCCAAGACCTTGATGAACTCGCCCCACGACGCCGGGGGCGCCGTTTCCAGTCCGGGGTGCTTGGCGGCGTCGTACCAGATGCCGTCCGAACTCAGGCTGTACGGCAGCATCCACGGCTTGCCGTCGGCATCCTTGATGTTGCTGACCTCAACGTACTTCGCCGGGATCAGTTCCGAAACCTTCTTGCCGTCAACCTCTGCCGCGTAGGCATCGCCCAGCGGCAGGGCCTGGCCTGTGTCGCCGATGACCGGGGCCAGCTTGGCATAGGGGCCGTCCACAATGTCCGGGACGTTGTTCGTGTTCAGTGCCGGGACAAGCTTTTGCACATTGGAGCGGCCCTGCCACTGGACCTTGACCGTGGCGCCGGTTTCCTTCTCAAAGTCGGCAATGGCGCCGGCAATGACCTTTTGCTGCGGTTCGCCCTCTTTCCACATGGACCAGTACGTCAATGTACTGCTCTCCTGTGCGGCCTGGGGACTTTCAGTTCCGCCGCCGCAGGCCGTCATGGCCAGTGATGCACCGGCCAGCACAGCCAGGGTCCGCGC
Source organism: Arthrobacter sp. HLT1-20 (assembly GCF_054510895.1). Classification (NCBI taxonomy): domain Bacteria; kingdom Bacillati; phylum Actinomycetota; class Actinomycetes; order Micrococcales; family Micrococcaceae; genus Arthrobacter; species Arthrobacter sp. HLT1-20. The sequence continues at coordinate 97,272 of NZ_JBTNDR010000009.1, forward strand.
GATTCGGGATTTAGTACTCATGGAAGACACCTCGTGAAGTAGTTGTGCCGTAGATCACGACTCAGTGACATGACTCAAACAGCTTTGAAAGAGAGGAATCAATGAGTACTTTCAAACTACTTTTCCTGGTTTTTCCGGAAAGGTGGGCACACTCTCCGGGTGACGCGGCTTGACGCGGCTTGACGGGGCGGGCGCAAGGGAGGATTGTGCCAATTGACTGTTAATTACTCCTTTATTCATTTCTTTAGTTTCTGGCAGGCTCATTCATGGTGGGCTATGAGAGAGGGCGCCGTGACACGAAAATCTGCCTCCGGGCACATCCGCGACACCGGTTCCAGGGACTTGAAGTTCCAGGCGCTGGCCGATGAGTTGCGCCGCGGAATCCTGGCTGGCACCTGGGCCGTGGGCGCCAAGCTGCCCACTGAGGCGCAGCTGGCAGCCGAGACGGGACTGTCCCTGACCACTGTCCGCAGAGCCTTTGACGAGCTGGTGCAGGCAGAAGTTGTGGTGCGCCGCCAGGGTGCGGGAAGTTTTGTGGCAGACCGCCAGCCGGTCCGGCGTCGTTCCCGGTTCACCGTGGGAGTCCTATTGCCGGACACCCAGCTGTACTACCCGCGCGTCCTGCAGGGCATTGAGGAGACGCTGTCCGCCCAGGACGTGGGGTTGCAGCTGGCCACTTACAACTACCAGCCGGAACGGGAGGATTCCTGCATTGAGTTCCTGGTGGAGTCAGGGGTGGACGGGCTGATCCTGGTCCCCACCCTGGGTGGTATTGCCGATCCGGCGCAGCGGGTCAGGGAGCTGACGTCGCTGAACGTGCCCGTGGTGCTGCTGGAGCGCAGCCTGATGGATTTGGGGCCGGGGGACCGGACGGAGCACGTGTGCTCGGATCATCAAGGTGGCGCGTACGACGCCGTCACCCACCTTGTCGAGCTTGGTCACCCGAGCGTGGCGTTGCTGACGCGGGCCCAGACGCCCACGGAGCCTGCCATTGTTGCCGGTTATGAACGCGCTGCCGCCGATCTGGGCTTCACGCCGCTGATCCTGCAGGCACTCAAGACCGATTGGGAGGCTGGCGCGGCCGAGGGCTTGCTGGCGCAACTGCGGGCGGCCGGGGCCACCGCAGCCCTGGTGTTTGGTGACAGGGAGGCCACCTTGTTGGAGGCTGCCGCACGCCGGGCAGGCGTGCGGGTCCCGGAGGACTTGGCGTTGGTGTCTTACGACGACGAATTGGCGGACCTGGCGGAGGTGCCCCTGACGGCTGTGGCCCCCGCCAAGCACCGTATGGGCAGGATGGCCGCGGAAATTCTGTTGCGCCGCCTAGTGGAGGGCGATGATTGCCCCATCCACCAGGTGCGGTTGCGCCCGCGGCTTGTTGTGAGGGAATCTTGCGGGGCCAAAAGGCTTCCCGCGTGCTACGAATCAGGGCAACACGAACAGGAATGAGTCAAGGAAATGAGACTGGGAATTATTGGGGCAGGCGCCGTTGCCGGTTTGCATGCGCACGGTGCGCACGTCCTTGACGGGATTGAATTGAGCGCCGTCTGCGACCTGCGTGAGGACGTGGCAGCGGCCGTGGCGGCACCGTGGGGTGCGGCCGTGTTCACCGATTATCAGGCCATGCTGACTGCCGGGGTGGTGGACGCCGTGGTGATCAACACCCCGCACAGCCTGCACCGGGACATGGTTCTGGCTGCGGCCGCCCAAGGGGTGCACGTCCTGGTGGAGAAACCCATGGCCACGACCCTGGCCGACTGCCGCCTCATGGAGCAGGCGTGCGCCGCTGCCGGCGTGGTCATGGTGGTGGGGATGATCCAACACTTCATGGCGGAGAAGCTGGCCCTGCTGGCGGCGCTGGAGACAGGTCAGTTGGGGAAGGTGTTGATGATTCACGACTACCGCAGCACCGACTACCGACCGGGCACACGCCCCGACTGGTTCTTTGACAAGGAAATTTCCGGGGGAGGGGCGTTCATCAACATTGGTGCGCACTGCCTGGACAGGTGCCTGTGGGTGGGTGGGGCGCCAGCCGTGCAGCTCAGCGCCACCACCCTGAGCCGTTTTGGGGCGTCAGTGGAAACCGATGGGACCATGGAGCTCACGCTGGCCAACGGTGTTGCCGTGCGGATCTCCATCGTCTCGGACACGCCCGACCACATCGACGAGATGCTGGTTGTTTGCGAGCTGGGCACCGTCACGGTCGATCCCCGCACGGGCACCTTCATGGAGATCGACGGCAAACGCTCGCAGTTGCACGCCACTGCCGCCCACGACATCCAGGACGCCTTCACTGCGCAGTTGGCCGATTTTTCGGCCGCCGTTGGGGGCGCTGCGCCCAGTGTTAGCGGGGAACACGCCACGCACGTGGTGGAACTGGTGTTGGCGGCGTATGCGTCAGCTGAAAGTGGTGCGCCCGTGCGGCTGGCCGCGCCCTGGGCCGTCCGCGGCTGATTCCACTTGACGCATGTGCACGGTTCGGATCGAATGTGGCGCCACTTCCAAAGTGGCGCCACATTCGCGCTTAACGGTGCGCAGGCGTGGTGCTAGCGGTGCAGTTCAAGCTCCACGGTGGCGCCCATGAGTCCGGCCGTGTCGACAGTGACAACTGTGTTGCCGTTGGCATCCGGTAGCAAGGTGGCACCGGCTGTGCTGCGGCGGTACTGGGTGCCAGCCACTGTCACCGTGACGGACGCGGCGGCCTGGGTGGGGTCCGAAACCGCCAGCATGGCGTGTCCCGGATTGCCGTTGAACAGCACGCATGCCGGGCCGTCAGCGGAAATGGTGCCCACCGTGCCGGCACGCCAGAAGATGGCAGCCGTTTCCTTGGCACTGAACTGGACGCCTTGCCCCACGGCGTCGTTGCGCAGGATCCGCGGCGCGTTCCGGGCTGCCTTCTCGGTTTCCCGCGCGGATACGCCCGGCAGGATGGCGTAGGCGTAGCTGGCCTGGCTGGGTGCTGTGCCGTGGTCAAAGAGCAAGGTGGCGTACTGCCGGCTGGTGGTGGCTGCCGTGCCGCCCGTGTTGACCTTCTTCCAGGAACCCTCCCGCTGCTCGCGCAGGACTGTCAGCGCTTCATCCCCAAGCATCAGGTAGCCGCCAGTTCCCGCAACATGCGCCCACGTTGCGCCGCCGTGGACCGCAGCGGTGCCCGTGGGCGCCGAGTGGGCAACGCCGTCGACAGTGATGGCCTGCCCGCCCGCGGCACCTAGGTTCCGGTGTTCCACAATGCTCTCCACCCGGGCCCCGCTGGCAGTCTTGATGTCCGAACCCAGGGCCACCACCATGTCCTGAACGTAAAACCAGGCCTTGCGGGCCGCCATGCCGGTGCCGCCTGGGGCTATCAGGTGCATGCCCACGGCCCCGGCCTTGCCTAGGGACGCGCCACCCGTCCACTCGTTTTTGGGTGTTTTGGCGCCCCATTCGCCCTCAACCTTGGGCGGCAGCGGTGTGGTGTCCGCGGTGATGCCGGGGAGCCGGTTGAGGTTGGCGGTGGGCCAGAAGTCGTCGTCAAAGTGGTCGGCCTTGCCCGCGTATACATACGTCATGCCGGAGCCGGTCTGGCCGCCAAGGTTGTTTTCGCCGTTGCCGCACTCGTACCAGGCGATCCTGTTGCTGCACAGGCCCAGGGCAGCGGCCCAGCCGTCACCGCGGAACACCGAGCGGTCCATGCCGGCAAAGTAGTTGTGCCCGGGTGTCTCGGCCAGCGGCAGGATGCCTGAGGCGGCGAGGTCCTTCAGCAGCGCGGTGCGGGGGATGGAGGCACCCTTGAGCGGGCTCTCAAAACTGTTGCGCTGGATCCAGCCCTGGCACAGGCCGCGCCAGCGGTTGCCCGTGGCCGGATCCACCGCCCGTGCCAGCCACAGGATGGACTCGATGGCGCCGTCGCCGTTGTCGTAGCTGCGCTCCTGGGTGCGCGAGATGGCACGTCCGCGCACGGAATCCAGCATTTGGCCGTTGTGCAGGAACGGGGCAAAGGATTCCTCCACGGACTTGAAGAGGATGGTGCGGCTGGGGTCCGCCACGGCATGCTCGGAGTCGCCCAGGAGGGAAAACAGTTTGGCCAGACCGCCCAGCAGGACTAGCCCGTAGGTGCCGGTGTAGGCGATGGTGGAGTGCTGCACAAAGGAGCCGTCGGTGAAGAAGCCGTTGCCGCTGGTGACGTACTGCCACACGGGACTCAGCGCGGCGACGGCCGCTGCCAGCCGCACCGGGTCGTTGCCCACAATGGATCGGACAATGATGCCCTGGCAGATGTCCACCCGATTGGCGCCCTCGGAGAGAATCTTTCCACGCTCGTCCGAGAACTGCCTGGTGGGGTCCGGGATGAAATGGTCGACGGCGGCCGTGTACCGTCCCAGCAGCTCCGCCGGAACGTGGCTGCCCAGGATGGCCAGGGCATCGCCTAGCGCCCGGGGGACGCCGATTTCCCAGGACCACCAGTTGCCGAATTCCTTCTGGGTGGCGTTGTAGATGAGCCGGTTGCCGTCCTGAAGCGCAGCCAGCATATGACCCAGCAGGGCAGCGTTGCCCTCATGACCTGAACCGGGAGTGGCCCAGGCCGTGGCCATCTGGGCCAGCCTCTTGTAGGTGGTGACAATCTGGGCGTCGGCGCTGAACGGGGCGTCACTGAAAATCTGGGTCCGGGGCCCCGCAGGCAGGAGCAGTGCCACCGATTTGCTGACGTCCGCGTCCAGCCTTGCCACGGCTGCCGTGAAGTCCGGGTCACCCGCCGTGATGAGCTTGCGGCCCGTGATCTGGTCAACCCACCGCTCACGCAGCGCCTCAAACTCCGGCGCTGTGGCGGCCTGTGCGGCCTGGGCCAGGGGGCCGAATCCGCCCGCGAGGAGGCCCGCGAAGGTCAGGGCGCCGGCGCCCTTGAGGATGTGCCGTCGAGTCAGTCCATGCGTCATGGGTGGAATTCCTATTCGTCAAAGGCTGCCAGCCTGGTGCCGGCAACGCAAGCGGTACCTTGCATTCAAGGCCACCGGAAAGAGAGGAATAAAGGACTACTGGGGCACATTGGCCATTGGGGCAGTCACGGCTGAGGTGTGCCGTCCCAGTTGGGGGCCGTGAAGGCGCCGAGTGGATCGTCGGTTCCGGCAGAGCACACCAGCGGGCTGTGCTGGCCTGCCCCGGCAACCGGCAGGGCGGCGCCGTCAAACACCGGCGCCCCATGCTTGGCAAACCAGCCAGCCAGCCGCGACCGTAGGCTGGCCAGCGCAGGGTGCGGAACGGCGTCGAGCATCAAGTTCACCCGTTCACCGGGGTCCGCGGCCAGGTCATACAGCTCGTGGGGGCCGTGCGGGTGCCGGTGCACATACTTGAAATCCTGGGTGCGGATCATGCGGACCGGGCCGTACTCGTCGTACACCACCACGGCGTCGCCCGCCCGCTCAGCCGCAGGCCTGCCGGCCGTGAGCAGCAGCGGCGCAAAGGACGCGCCGGGCCCCGTCTCGAAGGGGGCAGGATCCAGCCCGGCGAGCTCGAGGATGGTGGCGGCGACGTCGTACGCGGACAGCAGCTCCGCCCTGACTTGGGCGGGCGCTATCCGTCCCGGCCAGTGAAAAATGGCGGGCACTTTGACGGAGGAGTCGTACATGTTTTGCGGGAAGGTGCCGTTGCCCTTGCCCCACACGCCGTGGTGACCGCAATTGAAGCCGTTGTCGCTGCTGAAAATGACCACGGTGTTCTCCCGGATGCCGAGCCTGTCCAGCTGCGCCATGAGCCTGCCAATGGCCGCATCCATGGCGCTGACGGCCGCAAAATACCCCACCAGCGCGGCCCGCACATCCGGCTCACCGCCAATGGCCACCCCGCCAACCGTCGGTTGCCAGGGGTGCGGCTCCTCCTGCGGGCAGCTCACAAAGGCGCAATCCGTGTAGAGGTCCTCAAATTCTTGCGGGTGCTGGCCCTTCCATGGTTTGTGCGGTGCCGTGTAGTTGACGGCAAGGAAGAACGGATCTGTGGCTTCTGGGGACTGCTGCCGGGCGGCCTCACGGTCCAAAAAGTTGTGCGCATCATCGGTGATGGCGTCGGTCAGATACGTGCTGGTTTCCTCCCGTGCGCCGTTGCGGTACATGGTTGCTCCCGTGTACGGGCTGCCACCGCCTGCAAGGCCGTACCAGTGCACAAATCCCTTGCGCGGGGCGTCATTGGCGCCCAAATGCCACTTGCCGGACAGGCCCAGCCGGTAGCCATTCCCGGCCAGGACGTCGGTGAAGATTTGTTGGCCGGCCAAATAGTCCGGAGCGTTTGCCCCCACCTCGACGCCGGTCAGGTAGTCGTGCACGCCGTGCCGGGAGGGGATCTGGCCGGTCATCAGGCTGGCCCTGGCCGGGGAGCAGACGGGGGAGACGCAAAAGAAGTTCTCCAGCCGGGTACCCCGGGCGGCGAGGGCGTCCAGGTGCGGCGTCTGGATCTCGGTGTTGCCGGCACAGCCGAGCGCCCAAGGACCTTGGTCGTCGCTGAGGATGAATACGATGTTGGGCAGTGGTGATGGACGGGCAGGCTGGTGGGGCCGCCCGGGCAGGGCGGCTGTGGTGGCGGAAGGGCCGGGCATGGGTGCTCCTTGCAAGAGAGGAAACACCATTGTTAGCAGTGTTCCAGGGAAGGAATAAAGGGGTAATGAAGAGTTTTCAACGTTGATGGAAAGCGTTTTCCGGGCTAGTGTGGGGCTACCTAAACTTTTGAAAGGGTCACCATGCCTTTGGCGTTCTCCACTCTGGGCTGTCCGGACGATTCCCTGGCGCAGGTCATAGAGCTTGCCCAGACCACGGGAGCCACGGGCGTTGAACTGCGTTCGGCTGCGGGTCAGTTCGTGCACCCGGGCATGGACCATGCCCGGCGCGTCGACGTTGCCCAAGCGCTTGCCGGCGCCGGCCTGACCGTGGTGACCTTAGCCAGCTATGTCAGCGTCTGCGCTCCCCCGGCTAGCGGGGCCGGAGGCAACGCTTCCGGCCCCGCGGTTGCCCCAGGCGAGTCCGGCGAAAACGATCCGGTCCTCGCTGAGCTGCTGGCCGCCGTCGAACTGGCTGCGGATCTTTCCGCCGGCAATGCGTCCGGCACGGCCCAGCTGCGGGTGTTCCCCGGGGCCGGGATTGAGCCCTGCGCGGCGGGGGAGAGTCCGTCGGAGGAATTGCTGGCCGCTGATCACCGTGGGGCACGCCGGCTTAACGCCGCAGCCGGACGGGCCAGGGAGCGCGGGGTGACCATCTTGTTGGAGACCCATGATTCGCATCCCCGCGCTGGCGATATTGTGCGGATCCTGTCCCGGGTTGACGCGGACGCACCCGTGAAGGTCATTTGGGACCTCATGCACCCGTGGCGATATGACGAGTCCCCGGAACGCACCGCCGAACTCCTGGCGGATTCCTTGGCTTACGCCCAATACAAGGACGGTGTGCGGAACCCCGGGACGCACACGGTGACGTTGACACTGCCTGGCCAGGGCGAGCTGCCGCTGCGCGAGATGCAGGCGCTGGTTGCTGGCATTTCCGCTGCGCAGGGAATCAAGGACCCCTGGGTGTCCCTTGAATGGGAACGCGCCTGGCATCCCCACCTGCCGCCGCTGGCCCAGGCCCTGGAGTCGCTGAAAGCTGCCCTGGCCGCAGCCTAGAACGCCCACCACCTAGAAGGATCTCCATGCCCTCCAGCACGCCGGCACGCCAGCCCAACATCATCGTCATCATCTCCGATGACCATGGCTATGCAGACCGCTCCATCCTGGGGGTGCAGGATGATGTGAGCACGCCCGCCCTGGACAGGCTGGCCCGGCAGGGAGTGTCCTATAGCAATGCCTATGTCACGGCACCTATTTGTTCGCCGTCCCGGGCGGGGCTGGCTGCCGGCAGCTATCAGCAGCGCTGGGGTGCCCGCTGGTTCACGGACTCGGAAATCTGCCCGCCAGAGGTCCCCACCATGGCCGAGTTGTTGCGTGCACAAGGCTATGCGACGGGCTATTTTGGCAAGGTCCACTACGGCTCCGAACGCCATGGCGATCGCGGCACACCTCCCCGGCACGGCTATGACGAATCGTTGTACGGGCTCGCGGGGGAGTCAATGGGCCGGCTCAACTACCTCCACCACTCCCAGGAAGCAGAGCAGAAATACGGCGAGGCGGCGTTCCCCCTGGCCGTGCAGCCTCTCTGGAATGGCGAGCAGCCGCAGGAGCTGGAGGGATTCCTCACCGATGCCATTGGCGAGCGGACCCGGGCGTTCGTGGCGGACCATGCGGACCGGCCGTTTCTGGCCACGGTGGCCTTCAATGCCGTCCACAACTTTTGCTGGCAATTGCCCGCCGAGGAGCTCGAAAAGCGCGGGCTGCCGGCCTACGAGGACTGGAACCCCGGGGCCGGAGAATACATTGACTGGTACGACGGCGCCATCAGCCCGCACCTGGACAACGGCCGCGCGTACTACCTGGCCCAGTTGGAATTGATGGACCGGCAGATTGGTCTGATCCTTGACCAACTCGACGACTTGGGCCTGGCCCAGGACACCCTGGTCATCTACCTCACCGACAACGGCGGTTCAACCTGCAACTACGGGATGAACACGCCCCTGCGCGGGACCAAGTACACGCTGTGGGAGGGTGGCGTCCGTGTCCCGTTCCTGCTGCGCTGGCCCGGCCACGTGCCGGCTGGAGTGATGCGCAACGGGCTGGCAAGTTCCATGGACATACTGCCCACGGCGCTCGCCGCCGCCGGTGCGGACCCGGCCGGTTATGCGCACTGCGACGGCCTGGACCTGCTCGCCGCAGCAGATGGCAGTACCGCGGCGGACGGGTCCGGCACGCAGCATGGTCACGAGGCACTGCACTGGGACTGCGGCTGGCAGTGGTCTGTGCGCCGCGGCGACTGGAAGCTGAAGTGGGTGGAACCGGGCTCACCGGTGGGGGACGCCATCAGGGATGTGGAGCACGCCGAGCCTGGCAGCGGTTGGTTCCTGTGCAATCTGGCTGCGGATCCGGCCGAAACCACTGACCTCCACACGCGCGAACCGGAGGTCATGGCCGAGCTGCTGGCCTTGCACCAGCAGTGGGCGGCGGAGATGCGGGCCCAGCCCAAAACTGTTTTTCTTGCCTAGCTCCTTCCTCTGTGATTCCTCTTTGATTCCGCCTGTATTCCGCAGGGCACCAGGCGCGTACTGGCGAGGTGGGTGCTCACCGTGTCAAGGGACGACGGCGGTACCCGCACCTTTCGCTGCCGGACGTGGCCAAGCCGTTCCGGATTGACTGTCATGCCGCAGGGAGACTGGCGGAACTCCGCATCCTCCGCAAGCCCACATCTAGGCGGCAGCTAGTGGACTCGGAAGGCGCATTCCTGGCCGACTGGATCCAACAACTGCCACACAGGTGTGAGGGGCGTTGCTGCCTAGTCAAGGTGCGCGTAAATCTCCACGGGCGCCAACAGCCCCGAGCGGAAGAACGTCATCAAGTTGCTCAGCTGGGTAGCCTGCACTCCCGCCGGGCCGCTGCCGGACAGGGCCCGTTCCAGGAAGGCCACGGATTCCGAGACGGGAACTTTGGCCTCATAGTCCACACTGAACCCTGCCTGGCCCAGGGCGTCGCTGTAGGCAAGTGGCGGTTGCAGGAAGGATGTCTCGGGGGAGGTGGCCCAAGGCAGCGGGTATTCCTCCACGTCGCCGCCCATCAGCATGATGTCGTACACGGCCATGACGGAGCCCGGCCGCAACACCCGGGCCGCTTCGGCAAAGACCTGGTCCTTGTCTTGAATGTTCATGCCGACGTGAATGAGGACCGCCGCGTCAAAGGAGTCTTCCGCAAAAGGCATTGACAGGGCGCTGCCTTGGGAAAACGCCACAGCGCTGCTCAAGCCGGTGCGGCGGCTCAGCGAGGTTGCCGCGGCCACGCTCTCGGGGATCAGCTCCACCCCGTGGACGCTGGCGCCGAAGTGTCGGGCCAAATGGCGGGCCACCCCGCCCAATCCCGAGCCGATGTCCAGCACGTGGTTCCCGGTATGGATCCCGGCCCGTGTAGCCACCCGGGAGGTTGCCTCGGCACCGCCCACATGCCACTGGTCCATGCCCTGCAGATCGGCAATGTCAAAGTGCTCCGGGTCCTTGCCCATGGCACTGACCCGAGCCAAGATGAGTTGTTCAGCATTGGTGTGGCCGTAGTGTTCGGCCACCGAATCTTCATAGCTCATGACGCTGGTGCGCCTCCGTAGTCCAGTGCATCCACACTCCTGTGAATCCACGGTGAAGCCTGTTTTCCCGATCCTACTCCTGCAGGCCCTCCAAGGCACGGGGAACATCGTGGGCGTCCATGATCCGGTAGGCATAGCCCTGTTCGGCCAAAAAACGCTGGCGTTTGGCGGCAAAGTCGGCATCGACGGTGTCGCGGGCCACCACTGTGTAGAAGCGGGCCGTGCGGCCGTCGGCCTTGGGTCGCATGAGCCGGCCCAAGCGCTGGGCCTCTTCCTGCCGGGAACCGAAGGCGCCGGAAACCTGAATGGCCACTGAGGCCTCGGGCAGGTCGATGGAAAAGTTAGCCACCTTGGACACCACAAGCGTGGGTACACGGCCCTGGCGGAATTCCTCAAAAAGCCGCTCGCGTTCCTTGACCGGGGTGGTGCCCTTGATCAAGGGAGCGTTCAGGCGGGCCGCCAGCTCATCGAGCTGGTCAATGTACTGTCCAATGACCAGGATCTGCTCGCTGGCATGGGCTGCCACCAATGCCTGTGCCACCACCGACTTGGCCAAGGTGGTGGCACACATTCGGTACTTCTCGCCGTCGTCCGCCGTGGCATAGGCCAAACGTTCCGCCCGCGCCAGGTCCACGCGCACCTCCACGCAGTCGGCGGGCGCAATGTACCCCTGGGATTCGATTTCCTTCCAGGGCGCGTCGTAGCGTTTGGGTCCTATCAGGGCGAAAACCTCGCCCTCGCGGCCGTCCTCGCGCACCAGGGTGGCGGTCAGCCCCAGCCGGCGGCGCGCCTGCAAGTCAGCTGTCATGCGGAAAATGGGGGCAGGCAGCAGGTGCACCTCGTCATAGATCAACAGGCCCCAGTCGTTGTCATTGAGCAGCTCCAAATGCGTGAAGCTGCCGTTGCGCCGGGTGGTGAGCACCTGGTAGGTGGCAATCGTGACCGGGCGCAGCTCCTTCACGGCACCCGAATACTCGCCAATGTCCGATTCCGTCAAGGTGGTGCGCTTGAGCAGCTCGGCCTTCCACTGCCGGGCCGAAAGCGTGTTGGTGACAAGAATGAGCGTGGTGGTCCCGGAGGCGGCCATGGCGGCGGCACCCACAATGGTCTTCCCCGCGCCGCAGGGCAACACCACCACGCCCGAGCCGCCCGCCCAGAAGTTCTCCACGGCCACACGCTGGTAAGGGCGCAGGGTCCAGGGGGCTGTTCCCGTGGTCTCGCTCAGGGCGATCGGGTGGCTGGTGCCGTCCACAAAACCGGCCAGGTCCTCGGCGGGCCAGCCCGCCTTGAGTAGCAGCTGCTTGAGCTCGCCGCGGGCTGTCCCGTGAACCACCACCGTCAAAGGATCGATGCGGGCACCCAGCAGCGCGGCCACCTTTTTTGCATGGCACACCTCCGCCAGGATCAGCTCGTCGTCACTGCGGAGCACCAGGCCGTGCTGCGGATCCTGCTCCAGCCGCAGCCGCCCATACCTGGCCATGATCTCGGCAATGTCCAGCAGCAGCGCATGCGGCACCGGATAGCGCGAATAGTTCAACAGGGTGTCCACCACGTGCTCGGCGTCCAGCCCGGCGGCCCGGGCATTCCACAGCCCCAGCGGCGTGATCCGGTAGCTGTGCATGTGCTCCGGGGCGCGCTCCAGCTCTGCGAATGCGGCGATGGCGTGGCGGGCCTCGGTGGAATCCGGGTGCGCCACCTCCAGCAGGATGGTTTTGTCGCTTTGAACAATCAAGGGGCCGTCAGCCATCAACCTTGCGCCTCTCCCCGGTTGCTGTGTTCCGCTGCCGTGATCCTGTGGATGCTGAAATGCCTTTCATGTCCGGTGCCGTGGAGCCGCGCCCGCAGCAAGCCACCCTCAAGGGAGAGCGGCACCAGCAACACCCGTTCACCGTCCCCGGAACCGTTCACCGCGCTCAGCCACACACTGCTGCCGCCCGCAATGGACTGCCGCAATAGTTCCATGACGAGCGCCGGCCCGGCCTCACCAGCCTCGGCGGTGCCCCACACAGGATTGTTTCGGAGTTGGGCCAGCTGGGCGCGCATCAAAACATGTACCGCGTCGTCGGCTGGCCGGGGTGCCTCCCGTGGCGGTGATGGGGTTCTGCGGGGACCGCGCTGTGGTGTTCCTCCCGGGGGCTCTGGCGAACCCGGCGACTCTGGCGGGGCAGTTGAGGCCGGGTGCCTGGCAGTTGCGTCGATCAGGTACTCAAGGGACTGGGGCAACCCGGTGCTGCAATGCCTGCGAAGAAACCCCAGAATGTCCTCGTGGCTCCTTCCCGCAGCCACGGCGTTCCGCAGGGACTCTTCGCTGATGCGGAAGATCCCGGCGGTGCCCCTGCCTTCCGCGGTTGCCAAAAGCTTTAACTCCGCTGCGATGGTGGGCGCCAGAAAGCCCGGTGCCACCACTGTCAGGTCACCCTGAATCACAAAGTGGTCAAGGGGGGCCGGCAGGGTGGATGCCAGCGCCGTCAGTGCCGCTGGCCAATCGGCAGCGGCCGCGCACCGGCCGGGGATGCTCAGCGCCCCGGCGCCCGTGAGCCCCAGAAGTTCCAGCTCGGCCAAGATTCCCGGCACCAGTGCCGACACTGCAGGGGCCTGCCGTGGATGCCGCCAATCCAGCTGCGCCACCACGGAGGCAAGAGTGGGAGCGTACGACATGTTTGGCGATTCGGGGTTGCGGCCGGGCATGGCCAGTTCCGGGGCTGCGAGGGCGCCCAGAACCCTGCGGCGCAGGGCGGCAAGGTGGGGGAGCGCCGACGACGCGGCCAGCGGTTTTGCTGCCGGGCTGTTTGCTGCCGGCGTCCCTAGCGCACCGCTAAAGGGGAGCCTGTTGCTCCCCTGCCAGGCTTGGGCCAGCACCAACCATTGGGCCGGGCGCGCCAACAGCGGCCAGTCCGGCGCTGACGCCCGCCACTGCCTGGACGCGCGGTCGAAGGAGACCAGGTGCGCCGTGGCCGCCAGATCGAGATAAAAGCACAGCTGTGCTTCATCGAGTTCCAGCCAAGCGGCGAGCCTCCGCACAGTGCGCACGCCCGCACCCCCATCCCGCAGGGCTTGCAGGGGAGTGTGCCCCATGGACTCCACCAGCTCGGCGATGTTTCTCAACAGAGACTCGGCGGCGCTCGCCGCTGCGTTGTTGCGCAGGGCCGTGCGGACGTCGTGGACCTCAGGGTGGGGCACGGTGGCGGCCGGGTGGGCCGGCGAACCTGGGCTTTCGCCCAAGACGAGCCCCACGGAGGCGAGGGGAAGGAATTGCGGGGTTCCGGCGTCGTCCGCGGGATCGGGGGAAACGGCCGTCAATAGGGCCAGCTCATGCAGTTGCGCCAGTGCGGCCTGTGCGGCTTCCGTGCCCGCCGCGGCTGGTGAATGCAGGGCCGTCAGTGCGTGCAGCTGGGGAGCATTGAGTGCGTCCAGGGCAGTGAGGATGCTGCCGGGACCGCACAGCCGTGTTGCCAGGGCGGCGAAGGTGGCAACCGGCGGATTGATGGCATCCGGGCGCAGGGTGAAGAGCCGGAGCAGCTGCTCGTCGCTGCGGTGGGCCAGCTCGGTGGCCAAATCCGCCAGGGTGCCCATGGGTGGAAGCAGCGCGGTTTCGTGGCCGGCTAGAGGCGGCGGCGAATGGCCACGGAGCGCATCACGCTGGCGCCCATCATGAGGAACGCCGCGGGCAGGGCGATCATGGAGATCCAGTTGAAGCCGGGCCACGGGGTGCCGCCAGCCCACTTGCTGATCAGGACAACTATCAAGGCGATCAAGGCAATCACGGCCATGGCCATGGCCGCATAGTTGAACATCTGCCAGCCACGGCTCACTGTTTGCGGTGCGGAAAAGTGGGGGTTCATGAACATAACGCTAACAGCGGACAGTTGGGGCGCAAAGCCGCGGTGCCGGGGTCAACGCGGTAATGTAGGGATGCGTGTTGCTACACGTTCTGTCACTGTAGGTCCCGGCTGCCACAAAATACGGCCCGGAGTACTGCGGAAAGTCATCGCGCAGGCACAGAATGTGATTTCCACCGACAAAACTTTTTAAGGGGTAAGCAAGTGCCTATCGGCAAAGTGAAGTGGTACGACAACGAAAAAGGCTTCGGCATCATTGCTGCCGATGACGGCCGCGAGGTTTTCCTGCGCGCCAATGCGCTGCCGGCGGATGCGGGCGACATCAAGCCCGGAACGCGGATGGAATTTGGCGTAGCCGATGGCCGCAAAGGCGCCCAAGCCATGGCTGCAAAGATCTTGGACCGCAGCGCGTCCGTGGCCAAGGCCAAGCGCATGCCGGCCCGCGACCTTGCCCCGATTGTGCAGGACCTGGTGTCCTTGCTTGAGCACTCTGTAGGATCACTGACCAACGGCAAGTATCCTGATGGTGACGCGAGCAAGATTGCCGCAGCGTTGCGCAAGGTTGCCGACAACTTCGACGCATAACGGTGCCCACCATGACCGAATTTTCTGGCGAATCAGACGCCTCAGCAGTTCCGGAAGCAACGCCGCGCCCGGGTGTTCCCACCTGGCGCGTGGGTAAGCCCGACGCGTTCCTGGCCGCGGACGTGGCAACGGCGCGGGCTGCCGTGCGGAGCATTGCCAACGACGGCGACATTGGCCGGCACCTCGGTGCCCGCAGTGAAGGTGTCCGCTGCGTGACGCATCTGTTTGAATCTCAGCTGCCCGGATACGGCGGCTGGGTGTGGTTTGCCACCCTGGCGAGGGTCTCCCGAGGCAAAGCCGCCACGGTCAATGAGGTGGGGATGCTGCCCACCAACGATTCGGTCCTGGCACCGCCGTGGGTGCCCTGGTCCGAGCGGGTCCGCCCCGAGGACCAGCCGGCGCCCGACGAGGAGCATACCCCGGTTGACGACCAGCCGGAAGCGGCGGATCATACCGACGACGGCGACGCCCACTCCGACGCGGACGACAGTCACGCTGACGACGAGTCCCACGACGGGCACGACGACGACGGCGATCTCGTTATGGACGACGCGTCCAGCTAAAGGCGCAGCGCAACTAAAGGCGCAGCTGACCTGGCCAGCACGGGCACCAACGGCACCCGACAGCCAACCACTAAGGCGCGCCGATGCCCTGGGGCGGGCACAAAGAAGGCGGCTTCCACAGTGGAAGCCGCCTTCTTAGTGCCCTGGTCAGGGGTGGAGTTAGATGTTCTCGATGACGTAGTCGATGCACTTGGTCAGTGCCGTGATGTCCTCGGGATCGATGGCCACGAAGGTGGCAATGCGCAGCTGGTTGCGGCCCAGCTTGCGGTAGGGCTCGGTGTCCACAATGCCGTTGGCGCGCAGCACCTTGGCCACCGCCGCCGCGTCCACCGACTCGTCGAAGTCGATCGTGACAATGACGTTGGAGCGGTCTTCCGGGTTGACCACGTACGGGGAGGCAACGGGGGAGGACTCGGCCCAGGAGTACAAGCGGCCTGCGGAATCGGCTGTGCGTGCCGAGGCGAAGTCGATGCCGCCGTTGGCGTTGAGCCACTGGACCTGGTTGTTCAGTGTCACCAGTGTGGACAGCGCCGGGGTGTTGTACGTCTGGTTCAACAAGGAGTTGTCAATGGCCGTGGTCAGGTTCAGGAAGTCAGGAACCCAGCGGTTGGAGGCACCGATGCGGGCCGCACGCTCCAGGGCAGCCGGGGAGAACAGCGCAAGCCAGATGCCGCCGTCGGAGGCAAAGTTCTTCTGCGGGGCAAAGTAGTAAACATCGCTCTGGCGGACATCCACGGCCAAGCCACCGGCGGCGGAGGTGGCATCCACCAGCACCAGGGCGCCGTCGTCCGCGCCGGCAACGCGCTGCACGGGAGCGGCCACGCCCGTGGAGGTTTCATTCTGCGGCCACGCGTACGTGTCCACGCCGGCCTCGGCAACAGCCACGGGTCGGGTGCCGGGGGCCGAGGTGATGATGGAGGATGCGGCAAGGAACGGCGCATTGTTGGTGGCGGAAGCAAACTTGGAGCCGAACTCGCCGAAGGAAAGGTGCTGGGCCTTGTTCTCCACCAGGCCAAAGGCTGCAACGTCCCAGAACGCCGTGGAGCCGCCAACACCCAGAATGACCTCATAGTCGTCAGGGGCACCAAAGAAGTCCTTCAGGCCGCTGCGCACATCGCCTACAAGGTTCTTGACGGGCGCCTGACGGTGGGAGGTGCCCAGGAGCGTTCCGCCAGCCTCGGAGAGTGCCGCAATCTGCTCGGGGCGAACCTTGGAGGGGCCGGCGCCAAAACGGCCGTCGGCCGGGCGCAGATTGGCGGGAATGGTGAGGGGCGTGGATTCGCTCACAAGTTGCTCCAAAAAGTAAAAGATGGAAGTTGGTTTAAGCCCCAAGGGCTGCTGCCAATTCTGCCGTAGAAGTTCGCTCAGCGGAAAAATGTTGACATGTATGGAATAAAGCGTCCGCCAGTGGGGGTTCCCCGTACGTCCGGCGCGTGGCGCGCTCCCGCCCCAGGTTTCCTTCGGTAGCGCCACTCAGGCTAACGTAGAGATGAAAAGGCTTTGCCCAAAATCTCACTCAACAACAGGAGGATACTGCCGTGGCCGATCTGATTGACACGACCGAAATGTATTTGCGGACCATCCTGGAGTTGGAAGAAGAGAACATTGTGGCCCTGCGGGCGCGCATTGCCGAACGCCTGCACCACTCCGGTCCCACCGTTTCACAAACCATTGGCCGCATGGAACGTGACGGCCTGGTCATCGTGTCCGGTGACAGGCACCTGGAACTGACACCCGCCGGCCGCGACAAAGCCACCCGCGTGATGCGCAAGCACCGGCTTGCCGAAAGGCTGCTCTCCGATGTGATCGGACTGGATTGGGCGTACGTCCACGAGGAGGCCTGCCGCTGGGAACATGTGATGAGTGAGCGCGTGGAACAGCGCCTATTTGACCTCTTGGGCCGGCCCGAAGAGTCCCCCTACGGCAATCCTATTCCGGGACTTGAAGAACTTGGCGGGGAGATCTCGCCCCTGTTTGCCGCCGGACTCGTCACACTCGTGGACGCCATGACCAGCTACTCGCCGGAGCAGCAGGTAATCATTCACAGGCTGTCCGAGCGCATCCAGGTGGATCCGGAATTGCTGGTTCAGCTTGACGAAGGCGGACTGCGCCCCGGAGCGCAAATCTCCTTGGCCCAGGTGGGGGAGTACATTTCGGTCCGCGTTCCCGGGATCGAAGGCGCCTTGGAACTGCCGCCCGAGGTGGCCTCACACATCTTTGTCTCTATGAGCTGACTCACAGTTATTGATAACGAAGGTAACGGAATTATTACGTTTACCGCTCGTACCGTATAGTAATAAACAGGCGCTGTAATCAAAGCGTTACCGTTGTGCGACACCGAACCTTGCCTTCACACAACGGACAGCAAACATTCAGGCAAGGGCGGGGGAACCACTTTTGGCAGGCTTGCAGCCTGCCTTGGGGTGAAGCCCGTAATCGAAACACAGCAAACTATTTCGCTGACGTTGTCCTTTTGGACGGCGCCATGGATAGACGCGTGTCTCGAGGCTGGGCCGGATCAAAAGTTTCACTCTCTGATCCGAATCCGACAGCTAACTTCGCAGGTGCACCCATAGAGAGGTTTTTAGTGTCAGAGTTTAAGCAGCGGGGACGCCGTCGCGCGTCGTCGCCGGCAACTCATGAGCTTGTAGCTACCACCGGCAGTCGCCGCGAAGCACTTGCCGCAGAGCGTGCCAATTCATCATCGAGCGTGTCCGTAGCCGCTTTGATGCGTGCCGGCGCCGCCAGCGGCGCAGGCCAAAAAATGGGTGTCGCCATGGCCGCCACGGGTCTAGTACTGGCCGTCACCCTGCCCTCTGCCCAGGGCATTGACCAGCAGCAGCTGGAACCGGAATTTGCAGCGTCGACGCAGACTTTAGTCACTGCATCCGCGGATATTCCCATTACTTTTGCGGCCCCGGAAATTGGCAGCAAGTTGAACGCCGATGGCCAGTTGAAGGAAACGTTGAAGGTCAAAGCCTCCAACGTCACCCCTGCCGCCTCCAAGGGAACGCTGTCAGCGCCCCTGAAGGCCTTGGCACCAAGCTCCCCGTTCGGTGACCGCATCAGCCCCATTACGGGCCAGATTGACGAACACCACACCGGCCAGGACTTCGCCGTTGCGAGCGGCACCGACGTACTTGCAGCCGCCGGCGGAACCGTCACCTTCTCGGGGTGGCACACCTACGGCGGTGGCAACCGCGTAGTGGTGGACCACGGCAACGGGCTCTCAACGTCCTACAACCACATGAGCAGCAACTCGGTCAAGGTTGGCCAAAAGGTTGAGCGTGGCGACGTGGTAGGCCTCAGCGGTTCCACCGGCGCATCGACCGGCCCCCACCTGCATTTTGAAGTAATCGTCAACGACGAAACCGTCGATCCCATGGGCTGGCTTTAATCCATCCACAGGCTACGTTTGATTACGACTTAGTCACCTGACCGTGACCTGAACGTGACATTGGCAAAAATCTGTTGTAACGTCGTAATCGCGCCAACTTCGAATCAAGCTGGCGCCCATGAGTGGATTGCCTAGCTCTGCCACTGCTCATGGTCCGTTCGTATCAATCGTCTGGCAGGGGCGGGGGAACCAATAATCGGGCTTCGCATTTAGTGCAGAAGTCCTTGGGGTGAAGCCGCGAAGCGTTAAACCACGTAGAAGAAGTGATTCTAAACGTGCGCCATAACGTGGAGCGGCCGGGTGACTCCCATCCGAATCCGACAGCTTACCTCGCAGGCATTGGGAGAGGAATCCTTCTTGGCTTCAAACACTGCCCTCGGGCGCCACCGCGCCGAGGTTGTTAAGACCAGCCCGATCTCCACCCTCACGAAAGCCGTCAGCTCCAACGTCGGCGGGGTTGGTCGTCAGGCAGCTGTTATTGCAGCTGCTTCAGGACTGGTACTCACATCCGGTATCGCAGCAAACGCGGCTACTCCCACTGTGGAGCGCGCTTCTGACGGTGCAACCACGCTGAACATGAAGACGGAACTCGCGTCCGCCATCACGGCAGCTTCCACGGTGAAGATCTCCTTCGCCACCCCCGCAATCACCTCCACCCCGGCCCCTGTTGTTGAGGCGCCGGTAGTTGTAGAGGCACAGAGCAGCGACGTTGTTGCAGCACCTGTTGCAGAAGAGGCCGTGGCACCCGCCGCAGCACCGGTTGCCACGGTCACCACAACAGCACCTGCCGCAAAGCCTGTTACCAAGAGTGGAATTGGCGCAACCATCGCCAGCGCCGCCTTGGCTCAGATTGGTGTTGGCCAGGACTGCACCGCACTTGCCAGCAACTCCTTGGCTGCCGCTGGAATTAACTTCCACGACTGGCCCGCTGGCTACTTGAGCTTGGGACGTACGGTTTCCGCAGCCGAAGCTCAGCCCGGTGACTTGATTTACTATGCAGATGGCGGCATGGGCATGGCCCACATCGCTGTTTACATTGGCAACGGCCAGGCCGTACACGGTGGATGGGGCGGCGGCACAACCGCTATCTTCTCCGCCAACGTCGGTTCAGGCCCCGTATTCATCGCCATGGGTCACTAAGAACTTTTTACACCCAATAAACCCCGTCCTTGGACGGGGTTTATTGCTTTAATCGCACGCCAGCAGTCCCTTGGGCTCCTCTTACGCGCGGTAACATGGCCACATGCTGACTTTGACACCGCATCCATGCAGGCAGTGATTCTGGCCGGTGGACTCTCCCGGCGCCTCGGTGGCGTGCCCAAGGCGGGTCTCCTGGTGGAGGGCACCACCCTGCTGGCACGTACAGTGCAGGCCGCGGCACAGGCCATCGACGCCCACGAGGCTGCGCAACAATGGGCCCAGCCAGCCGCAGCGCACGGGGACGCTGGCGCCCGGGCCCGGATCGCCGTCGTGGGTCCCGTGGAAAGCATCGCCGGATGGCTCGGAACCACGGAATCGGGTGGGCGCGTGGTGGCCGTGCAGGAAGATCCGCCCCATGCCGGCCCCGCCGCGGGAATTGCCGCCGGATTGGCAGCACTGCCCCTGGGCGATGACCCTGGGGAAAGGGTGTTGGTCCTTGCGTGTGACATGCCCGCCGCCGCTGCGCTTGCCCGGCTTCTGGTTGAAGCAGACAATCTTGAGGCAGCCAGCCTGGAATCTGGCCCAAGCGCGCCGCCGCGTGCCGTGGTGGCCGTGGACAACGGCAGGCTTCAGCCGTTGGCCGGAATCTATCCCTCGCGGGCGCTGCGGGCTGCCGTTGACGCGGCACGGGCGTCACAGCGGCTGGCGAACGCGTCTGTGCGTTCACTCATTGCTAGTGTGACTATCAAGGAATGTGCTGTCCCGGCGGGAATCACCGCGGACATCGACACGTGGGATGACGCCCGCAGCCACGGCATTGCGGTGCCGTGCGGCGGGCAGGAATGAGGAAGCAGTTGGAAAATCAGGACGAGATTTTGCAGGCGTGGATGGCAAAGCTGCAGGCGGCGTTTGAGATTGCCGACATTGAGGTGGACATTCAGGGCGTGCTGAACGTTGCAGGCGTGGCAGCGCACTCGATCGTTCGCCCTGCGGCACCCCTGACAACCTTTGTGGCGGGCCTCGCGGCAGGCTTGGCAGCAGGGTCCGGCCAGACGGATGAGGCAACCGCCATGAAGGCGGCCCTGGGACTGGCCACGTCCATGGCAGCGGCAGAGCGGGCCGAGCCTGTGCCCGGCACAGCAGCCGAACAATAGCCCCATGGCATCCACGCCGGCTGACCGGCCGCGCATGCTGGCGCACACCTGGGACGAGGCCAGGGCGCTTGCCTACGAGCTCCCCGACGCGCTGCCTGCCCACCCCGTGCCGCTGGCCGACGCGCTGGGCAGGACCGTGGCGGGCGACCTTCTGGCGCTGCACCCCATGCCCCACTACGCCTCCTCCGCCATGGACGGCTGGGCCGTGGCGGGGAGCCCACCCTGGATCTTCGCCGAACCCGGCAGCCGGCTTGCCGCGGGGCAGGCGGTGCCGATTGTCACGGGAGGGCTGATCCCCGCCGGTGCCAAGGCTGTTTTGCGCAGTGAGTCGGGCCAGATCAGGAACGACGACGACGGCCTGCCGGTTTTGGTTCTTGGGCCCGAATCCCGGCCCGGGGAGCCGAAGAACGGCCAGCACATCCGCCCCGTGGCGCAAGAGGCCGCCCTGGCCGAGGTCTTGATCACCTCTGGCACCAGGCTGAACCCTGCCCACCTTTCCCTGGCCGCACTGGGCGGGGCCGACGAGCTCCACGTTTTAGGCAAGCCGCTGGTCAAGCTGGTGCTGACGGGCGATGAGGTGGTGGCGTCCGGGATCCCGGCAGCCGGCACGGTGCGCGACGCATTCTCGCCGCAGCTGCCCGCCGTCGTAAGCCTCCTTGGCGGCACGGTGGTGGGGCTGGAACGGGCCAACGACACCCTCGAGTCTATCCTGGCGGCCCTGGAAGACTCACCGGAACTGCCTGCGGACGTCCTGATCACTACAGGAGGCACCGGAAATTCATCGGCGGACTTCCTGCGCCAGGCCATTGCAGCCATGGGCGGAACCATTCACCTCAACAGCATCGCCATGCGGCCCGGCCATCCCACGCTGCTGGCCGAGCTGCCCGACGGCCGTTTCCTGGTGGGACTGCCGGGCAACCCCCTGGCAGCCATGGTGGCCCTGCTAAGTGTTGCGGCGCCGCTGCTGGCCAAACTGGGCAGCGCAGCCATGCCGGGCACCTTTGAAGTCCCTTGCGGAACGCCCATCAAGGAATTTCAGGGTCCCACCAGGCTCATGCCGTACCGGCTGGTATACGGCCTAGCGTCGCCATGCGCTTACACAGACTCCGCCATGATGCGTGGCCTGGCGGCTGCTGACGGCATCATGGTGGTTCCACCTCATGGGGTCAAAATGGGGGAGACCCTCACGGCTTTCGCGCTGCCGTGGACGTAGGAGACGTGAGTGGGCATCCGGTTTCCTTCAACTGCGCCGACGGTCGGGTGCTGCGAGGGCATCTTTTTGACGTCCCCAACGGCGTTGAACAGCGCGGCACGGTGGTCATCGGCAGTGCCACCGGAGTGTTGGCCGGCTACTATCACCGGTACGCGGCCTTCCTTGCGTTGCACGGATTCGCTGCCGTCACTTTTGACTACAGGGGGATTGGCCAGTCCCACGGCGGATCGTTGCGCGGCCAAACCCAGCGTTGGTTTGAGTGGGGATCGCTGGACATCGACGCCGTGCTGGCTTGGGCGCTGGCCCGCTCGCTTGGCCTGCCCGTGCACTTTGTGGGGCACAGCTTTGGTGGCTTTGGCGTGGGGATGGCGGCACATGCCAGCCAGCTTTCCCGCATCCTGACGGTGGGAGGGCAGCACGCGCACTGGCGCGACTTCACCTTCCGCTACAAAGTGGACCACGCCGTCCGGTGTCTAGTGACTGTGCCGCTGGTGGCGATGTTCGGCTATTTTCCGGCCAAGCGGCTGGGCGTCATGGAGGACCTCCCGCGCGCAGTGGCACTGGACTGGGCCCGGTCCCGCAAAGATTTCACAGCTGCTGCTGGCTCCGATCGTGCGGCCCTGCGCACCAACCAGTTGGCCGTTACCGCGCCCATCCTGGCCGTGGCACCCAACGACGATTCCTACGCCACCCTGGCCGCCATGGAACGGGCGGTCGCCTACACACCCAACAGCGAGGCCCGCATCATCCACCTGCGCCCGGAACACTACGGGGAGGCCGCCATGGGCCATTTCGCCTTGTTCCACAGCAGATACAGGCACACATTTTGGGCACAATCTCTGGCATGGCTCCGAGACGGCACCTGGACGTAGACGCCCTGCCGGAACCTTTCTTCACACCCTCTCGCAGCAATGGTGTGTTTTTCCCCGACCCTCTCGCAGCAATGGCTGGATTTTGGGCGACGCTATCGCAACACGGGCTGGATTTTGGGCGACGCTATCGCAACACGGAACTGAGCAACAAGCTGGTCTCACTGTTGACAACGCCCGGGATGGAACGGATTTTTCCCAAAACCTTGTCGAAATCGGCGAGGTTTTCCGCACCCAACTCGGCCACCAGGTCCCAGGCGCCGTTGGTGGTGTGCAACGCCCGGATCTCGGCCAGCCCCTTCAACTGGCTGATGACCTGGTCTGTGGCCCTGCCTTCCACTTCTATGAGGGAGATGGCGCGAATGGAGAGAGGATCCAGCTCATCACGCACACGCACGGAGAAGCCAACCACAGTGCCGGAGGCCAGCAGCTTTTCCATCCTGCTGTTGACGGTTGCCCGAGATACGTCAAGCAGCCTTGCCAGGCTGGCCACGGGTTCCCGGCCGTTCTCGCGGAGTGCTGACAGCAGTGCCCGGTCAAGGTCATCAAGGGTGGTCATGCGCAAAGTGTATAGCGGGGCGCCACGTTTTGTGCACAAACCATGCGGAATGTGAGTGATCTGCCCATTGAACATACAAATCGCTGCACCGTACAGTGAAGGAAACTATGTGAAGGAAGCCCAATGACGCGCTTTGTAGATGTTCAAAATATGATCCGCTGGGTTGCCGCACGCGGCCCGGAAGCCATCATGGCAGAGATGGTTGAATACCTTGGCGATGATTTTCGGCGGTGGGAAGAGTTTGACAAGTCCCCGCGCGTGGCCAGCCACACGGCGTTTGGCGTGATTGAGCTGATGCCCACCGCCGACCAGGACAGTTATGCGTTTAAATACGTGAACGGCCACCCCTCAAACCCGATCCGTGGGTTTCAAACTGTCACGGCGTTTGGGGTGCTGGCCGATGTGCACAACGGCTACCCAACGTTCATGTCGGAAATGACGGTTCTGACGGCGCTGCGCACTGCCGCAACCTCGGCCATGGTGGCCAAGAAGCTGGCCCGGGCCGATTCTCGTCACCTGGCCCTGATCGGCACCGGGAGCCAGTCCGAATTCCAGGCACTGGCGTTTCGCGGTGTACTGGGGATTGAAAAGCTTACGGTGTGGGATACCGACCCTGCCGCCATGGAGAAATTTGTGCGCAACATGCGCCCGCTTGGTTTTGACATCACGCTGGCCGAGTCAGCCAAGGCAGCCGTCCGGGGAGCGGACATCATCACCACCTGCACTGCAGACAAGACCAAGGCCACCATTCTCACCGCTGACATGGTGGAACCCGGCGTCCATATCAATGCCATCGGTGGGGACTGCCCCGGCAAGACGGAACTCGAGGCCGCCATCTTGCACAGGGGCAGCGTCTTTGTTGAGTTTGAGCCCCAGACCCGCATTGAGGGCGAAATTCAGCAGCTGCCAGCGGACTTTCCGGTCACGGAGTTCTGGCGGGTACTTTCGGGCCAGGCCGCTGGCCGCATTGCTACTGACCAGGTAACCATCTTTGACTCGGTGGGATTCGCCGTTGAGGATTTCTCGGCCCTGCGCTTTGTCCGCGATTCAGTGGCCGGTACCGAGTTCTTCGCAGAGATTGACCTGGTGGCGAATCCCGCGAACCCCAAGGACCTGTTCGGCCTCATGGGCGTTCTGGCTCCCGCCGGGTCCTGACTCGTGGCCGGATCCGCCGGGCCAGCACGTGCAACTGCGATAGCGTTGCGGAAAACGACGCCATTGCTGCGATAGCGTCTCGGGAAAAGTAGCCATTGCTGCGATAGACAATATGAGGTGAGGGTGGTTGGGTTTCGTGCCCGTCCGCCGTTGGTGAGGGCCGGGACGTGCTATGTCATAGCGTCCGTGGGTTGCCAGTGA